>NZ_JAJCHK010000129.1:0-260 GCF_020554465.1 Enterocloster sp. 210928-DFI.2.20 | reverse complement strand
CATCTCATTTCCTTCAGCTTCTCACGCACATCCTTCATCTGCTGCTTCTGGAGCCGGATGTGGCGTTCCAGCGCCTCCTGTGGGACCTTGTGGGCAATCTTTAACAGTTCCTGGCTCTCGGCCTCACAAATCATATGGCCGTCCTGGGCGTCAAACACAAGCAGCCGGGTCACGTCCTCCGGGTCATACTTGATGTCCACAGGCTTGTCCATGTAATAAATCAGCTCCGGATGGTTATAGACCTGGCCGAATTTCCGGAT
>NZ_JAJCHK010000128.1:0-260 GCF_020554465.1 Enterocloster sp. 210928-DFI.2.20 | reverse complement strand
CATCTCATTTCCTTCAGCTTCTCACGCACATCCTTCATCTGCTGCTTCTGGAGCCTGATGTGGCGCTCTAGCGCCTCCTGCGGGACCTTGTGGGCAATCTTTAACAGCTCCTGACTCTCTGCCTCACAAATCATATGGCCGTCCTGGGTGTCAAATACAAGCAGCCGGGTTACGTCCTCCGGGTCATACTTGATGTCCACAGGCCTGTCCATGTAATAAATCAGCTCCGGATGGTTATAGACCTGGCCGAATTTCCGGAT
>NZ_JAJCHK010000127.1:0-265 GCF_020554465.1 Enterocloster sp. 210928-DFI.2.20 | reverse complement strand
ACGACGCCCTCTCACGGCGTAAACCCGGGTTCGATTCCCGGTCAGGTCATGAAAACAAGCAGACAAAACTGCTTGTTTTTTATTTTTTCGGACTCCAAACTATTGTAAAATTAAGTAAATACATTTTCAAATTACATTTTTTTCAAAAAATACTGGACAAACAAAAAACTTTATGGTATTATAAACAAGCTGTCGCTGAGATATACAGACAAGGCCTGATGGTCAAGCGGCTAAGACGACGCCCTCTCACGGCGTAAACCCGGGT
>NZ_JAJCHK010000126.1:0-265 GCF_020554465.1 Enterocloster sp. 210928-DFI.2.20 | reverse complement strand
ATATCCTGCAGAAACAGAAGGACGATATCAAACGGCAGGAAGGGAGGCTGCCGGAGCGCAGGGGGAACCCGCAGACCGGACGGCAGCGCCGAAAGATAGGACAGCTGAAGGAGAAGCTGGGCTGGGATGAGCGGCAGGTCCGTGCCCTGTGCCACCGGATGTACCGGGTGGATGCAGTGGAATGGCTGACCTATTACCAGTGCCAGGGACTGATTGAGGCCATGAAGGCCATCCTGGAGCGGAAGCCGGAAAAGGAGGATGGCCG
>NZ_JAJCHK010000125.1:0-268 GCF_020554465.1 Enterocloster sp. 210928-DFI.2.20 | reverse complement strand
ATGCGGTTTTCAAGGTACGTTTGGTATGCTTCCGTTTCCTCTGAGGTTTTCAGCACAAGCTTCTTCCCTTTGGTCACTTCAGCAAATGGAGATGGAGAGATTCGAACTCCTGACCCTTCTGTCTCTTCAACAGCCATTCTTCCAGAAGAATGATATGATATTCATACAGGGCTACCCTTTCAAGGCAATCTCTTATTTAATTTAGATATTACATGGGCTTAAGTGGACTCGAACCACCGACCTCACGCTTATCAGGCGTGCGCTCTAA
>NZ_JAJCHK010000124.1:0-280 GCF_020554465.1 Enterocloster sp. 210928-DFI.2.20 | reverse complement strand
GTAGCGAACTTCGGAGTGGATGACAACGGAGACCAGATCCCGGATGAGTACCAGATTAAAGTGACCTACAGTGCGGTGAACGGAAGCGTGGACCTGAAGGAAGCGCAGTATGTGACGCTGTATAAGGATGGCCATTATGCAACGAAGGAAGAAGGCGGTGTGGGAACACTGGCGGATGACCAGATTGCAAAGGCAACAGCAGCCAACGGATACAACCAGGCAAGTGAGAGCTGGAATCCGGAGAAACCGGAAGCTGGAATCACGCAGTTCACGGAAGATA
>NZ_JAJCHK010000123.1:0-307 GCF_020554465.1 Enterocloster sp. 210928-DFI.2.20 | reverse complement strand
CCTACTATGTTGATGTAATCATCGGATTCAAACACATCCGGCTTGCTTCCCATCCGGGGCGGCTCTTCCTGGAGCGGCTCCTCTGGTGCTCCTTCCTCTGGCTCTTCCTGGGTAGCAAACTCACACGCAATCTGCTGGGTATACTTATCTGCCACCTGTGGTTTCTCCTTCCGGAAAGCCGCTTCCTGCTCTTCTGTCTCTTCCAGCCACCTCTCCAGACGTTCCTCCAACTTTGCCGGGTTGCTGGGATACTTCCCGTTTAAGTACTGGCTCAGCATGGAGCGGGAACACCTCATCCCCTCCTTAT
>NZ_JAJCHK010000122.1:0-310 GCF_020554465.1 Enterocloster sp. 210928-DFI.2.20 | reverse complement strand
AGGTGCGGGAACCGGCTGCGCCAAAGGTCAGGGAGACGGGACCCCAAATCCCTGCGTTCCTACAGGAACGCAGGAGCCGGCCATCCAGGAGGGAAGTGCTCTGCCTGCCAGGAGGAGGAAATGCTTATGGGAACGGGATATAGGTATACCATCAAGACCCTGTGGGGGTTAGCCAAATCAAAGGAGCTGGGGCTGACGGAGGAGGAGCTGCATCTGCTGGTGGCCCGTGAGACCGGGAAGGACAGCATCCGTGAACTGAACCGGTCGGAGCTGTCCCATGTCTGCCATATCCTGCAGAAACAGAAGGACG
>NZ_JAJCHK010000121.1:0-313 GCF_020554465.1 Enterocloster sp. 210928-DFI.2.20 | reverse complement strand
ATAAGGAGGGGATGAGGTGTTCCCGCTCCATGCTGAGCCAGTACTTAAACGGGAAATATCCAAGCAGGCCAGTAAAGCTGGAGGAACGTCTGGAGAGGTGGCTGGAGGAGACAGAGGAACAGGAAGCAGCCTTCCGGCAGGAAAAACCGCAGGTGGCAGATAAGTATGCCCAGCAGATTGCTCGCCAGTTTGCCTCCCAGAAAGAACCGGAGGAAGCGGGAGAGCAGGAGCCGCTGCTGGAAGAGGAAGCGCCGCCCAGGATGGGAAGCAAGCCGGATGTGTTTGAATCCGATGATTACATCAACATAGTAGG
>NZ_JAJCHK010000120.1:0-316 GCF_020554465.1 Enterocloster sp. 210928-DFI.2.20 | reverse complement strand
CCTAAGCGGCCGATGGTACTATGCTGGAGACGGCATGGGAGAGCAGGTGGGTGCCGGATTCATTAAAAAAAACTCACTCGAAAGAGTGTTTTATATAGAACAGACATGTTCCAATGGGTGGAGGTAAAAGCGAAACCTGTGTTTTAAAGAACGTGTTAACCTACGTCAGCAGGGAAGTGCTGTTCCATATAACTGGTTTTTACCAGTGATTAGTGAATTCGAGCAAATCGAATTCGCTAATGACTGATAAAACATCAGTCACATACGTACCTTGAAAACCGCATATTGAATAAAAATGAATTGTATATTCTAAATC
>NZ_JAJCHK010000012.1:0-165680 GCF_020554465.1 Enterocloster sp. 210928-DFI.2.20 | reverse complement strand
TGATGAATTAAAGTTCTTTTGCTTGAAGTAATCTTCAAAGTATGTTACTTTTGTATTGGCTTATAAATCATCCATACAGATATAATATATCTAATTTTAGATATTGTCAATATTCTTTTTTAGATTTTATCTTAAATTAGATAATCTGTATCAAAATGGGAGGTCAAATGGATAATATTGATAAAATGGTTGGGATAAGAATTAAAACTCGTAGAAAAGAACTTAATCTAACGCAAAAAGATGTTTATGCTGCTACTGGAATATCTAATGGTAACCTTAGCGAAATAGAGCGCGGTAATGTTTTACCATCTTCTAAAGCACTAGTTTCGTTATCTAAATTGCTTCAAACTTCTATAGATTGGATTTTAACTGGGGAAGCATCAATTATAGATAATAGCTCTCCGAAAACATCTAATATTGAATATAGCCTGAAATTAAATGAATCAGAGGAACTCATAATTTTTATGTTGAGGAGCCTTCCCTTAGAAGAACAACTTGATGTAAAAAACTATCTTCGTGCAAAGGTTGCTAAGTGTGAAAAATCGGAGTTGTCATCAACCTCGAATCATGGAAAAAACGTCATGGACGGAAATAGTGAAATAGCCTAATTTTTTTTCTTTGTTTTGGCCAATAAATAAACCAAATAGGGCATTTGCTTTAAGCCCTTTAAATTTCAAAAAAATATCTACAAAGCCTTGAAGATTCAGCAAATGCCCCTATTTTTATTTTTTTTCAATCAGGGCATTTGCTCATCGTTGTCATTCGCTTAATTTTACACGATTAGTTTTATGTCTTTTAACGCGTCAATCCTTGATTCTGCGTACTTTTCACATAATTTTATAACATTGATTAACGTTAATTTTTAACGGCTCAAAAAAAGGACCTCTCCGGCAATTTTCTTGGAAAAGGTCCTTTTTCTATATTATTCTCATTTTATTTGTCAATAGCGATTTTCCTCTAAAAACCGCCGAAACCCTTGATATACCGTCACTTCCCGCCATATCCCACTCACTCCTCCTCTGTCTCGGTTTTGTCAAATATCTTGGTAACCTACACAAAATTAATTCCAGATAATTCAGCTGATTTGCTATTAGCGCCTACCGCATAGGCATATACCCCCAGCTTGGTCCGTTTAAGGATGAGCTGACCCGCTATTGCTATAACAAAGAATGCAATCGTTACGAGATATACTCCGTTAATGCTTCCTCCCAGAAGAAGAAAGGTCCGATTATCAATTACCTTATTTGAAATCATACCTGTAGCGGTTCGGATAGCAAAAATTAAAGCCAGGCCTCTGAACAGGAATTGCGTGGAAAGAGTCGCTATAAAATCAGGTATACGAAACACGGTTACTAACACCCCATTTAAGTAACCTCCCAGAGCCCCAACTGCAAGGGCAATCAGAATAATGACACCAGACGGAAGATTGGTATAATAAAGCAGATTGGCGCAGAGCATTGCCACGAAACCTACCAGCGCACCTGTTGACAAGTCTATGCCGGCAGTTATGATTACCATAGAAACACCGACTGCAATGATTCCTATAGTGGAACACTCACGTAATAAAGTAAAAATATTGTTAGCGGTAAAAAAGTATTCGCTGGTAAGACCAAAAATTAAAATCAATACAAAAAGCAAGCCGACAGATATAAGCCGGCGAATTGACTCTTGTCGCATAGTAGTTCCTCCTTTTATCATAACCGGAATCTGCCTGAAATCCATCGCCTCTCCAAACATGACATAAACCATTTTTTATCTGAGAGGCCTGCCAGGAAGAAACAGGACGCAACAGAACCGCCCTGTTTCCTTGGAAGGATTCCTTTGGATTACCAGCGGATATCAGGACCAATTGATCCCACTGTATCGGAGGTGACTACGACCGGAGCCATCTTTACGATTGGTGTCTCTGTATAGGAGGATGTATCGGCCTCGGAACCAATAAAGTACATAGCAAGCCGTGCTGCGGTTGCTCCCTGGTCATAACAGTTTGTATAAATGGTACCGGCCATCTTTCCTTTTTCGATATATTCCAGGGCTTTAGACTCACCGTCTGCTCCCCAAATCACCATTTCTCCCAAACGACCTGCTGCTTCCGCAGCCTGGGAAGCACCTTCTGCCATTGCATCATTGTGGCAGAACACAGCATCAATTTTGTCATATTTAGTTAAAAAGTCATTCATAACTACATTTGCTTTCTCGGTAAGCCATTCTCCGGTCTGTGCATCTATTATTTCTACATCCGGGTGCTTGGCCATTTCATCCCTAAAACCGGCTTCCAGAATTTCCCCGCGGCTAGCTCCGGGTGTGGCCTGAATAATCACAACTTTTCCAGTCTCTCCAATAGAAGAAGCAATATTCTTAGCTACCAATGCTCCGGCTTCATAATCAACCATAGCAACCAACGCCGCATGTGGAGTAGAAGCATCCATGTTTAATGTTATGACAGGAATACCTGCAGCCTCCGCCTGCTCTACGGAAGCAGCAAGAGCTGCCGCATCTGTTGCCTGTAATATGATTGCATCATAATGCTGGTTAACCAAATCCGACATTATCTGAACCTGTGTTTCAGCAGATGCCTTACCATCAAAGCGTTGGAATGTAACATTCTCAAAAATGGATAATTCTTTTTCCATACCGTCTCCCCAAGCGGCAGCAACTGAATCTCCTATAACGTTAGGTACAAAGGCAATTTTAACATCGTCTGCATATGGATCTTTGACATTCGACTTAACTGCAGCCTCCTGAGTTCCTTCTGAACTGGATGTGCTTGATGTTGTATTCTTTGAATCCGCACCATCAATTTGTACATTGCCACACCCGGACAATGCTAATCCAGTTACCATCAGCGCCGCTAAAAAACCTGCATAAATCTTTTTCATTCTAATAACTCCTCCTGTTTTTAGTTTTTGCGTCTTCATACAACTGCAACAGATTCTAAAATTGATTGAATCCAGAGCCTTTGTTATGAAACATACATTGATGTATACATCAATTGATACAACAAGTATAATAGGTATTATATATAATTGTCAATGGTTTTTTTATCTTTTCTTTCTTGTATTGTATTTTTATCCATATTGCACACTATAATAGACTTTTTTTATGCAAATTATATATTTTTAAAATCTTACATCTTTTTCATTCTTTCTTTTATAAATTTATGGTATAATCAATCATGTTTTAATGTATACATCAATTAATACGTTAGGGTTTGTCAATATTCACATCAATACAATTGATGCATTATCCGAACTATGATAAAATATTCTAATACAAATCAAACGAGGGGGGACAAAGACGCCATGGCTAAAACCAATCTTAAGACCCTGGCCTATAAAACCATAAAACAGAAAATCGTCACTTGTGAATATGCTCCTGGATTGTACCTGAATGAAGAAATATTGACCGAAGAATTGAAGATAAGCCGGACCCCCATACGCGATGCCCTTAGCAGGCTGGAACAGGAAGGCCTCATAGAAATAAAACCCAAAAAAGGGATTACGGTCACAAGTCTTTCCATAAAAGATGTTAATATGATTTTTGAGATTCGTAAGCTGTATGAGCCTTATATTTTAAAAAATTACGGTTCCTTTCTTTCCGAAGACAAACTCCATGAATTTTATTATATCTTTTCCCACAAAGATGCCAGCAGTGAATGTTTTCAGAACAATAATTATTTTTATGATCTAGATTCATCTTTCCACCAAATGATCGTTGACACGTGTTCCAATATATACCTGCGTCAGAACTACGCCCTAATTCAGACCCAAAGCGAACGCTTCCGCTTCATGACAGGCAATATCTCCAATAACCGTCTGGAGGACACCTTCAAAGAACATATCGCTATCATCATCCCCTGCCTTGAAAAAGACTGGGCTACTGCTGCGGAGAAACTGCTGTATCATCTGGATGAATCGAAAAAATCAACCTTTCGGCTGGTGTTTGACAGTATTGACAGTAATAACATTGGGTTCTGATTGGTTTGGAGGTAAAGATTCGGGAAGGCGGCTGCGCCTCCCACACCCCCATTCCGCTCACCCATAACGTATCATCCCGTCCGCATCCTTTATATCCAAATGGGCAAAAAGAAAAATGGTATGCCAAGGATACCGGCATACCAATCAATATACAGGGCCGCATTATCCTGATGTCATCTTGATATGCGGCCCTTTAGCTGAATTTTATCTGTACAGCTGTTAATTTGAGTAAATGCTAAGTGAAGGTTTGCGGCCCCCAAAGCGCGTCCGCGTACCCTTCCCCATCCTACCCCAACCTATGTATAAACAGCCCGCTCCGCAGCTTCGGCTCAAACCAGGTTGACTTAGGAGGCATGAGAAGCCCTGCATCGGCCACTGCTAACAGCTCCTCTATGGAAGTGGGATACATGGAGAACGCAGCTTCCATATCCTCGGATACCCTGCGCTCCAGCTCCTTTAATCCCCTGATGCCGCCGATGAAATCAATGCGTTTATCCGTCCTGGGATCACCTACCCCCAGAACCGGACCCAAAAGCTGGTCCTGAAGAATGGACACATCCAGTCCCTTCACCGGATCGCTGCTCTGAAACTCCGGCTTCACCCTGAGACGGTACCATCTGCCGCCGAGAAACATGCCGAATGTTCCCTTTTCCCTGGGCCAGAAGGCGTCTGCCCCCGGTTCCCCGCAGCCAGGATCCCCCCATGCAGCCACATCAAACCGCTCAGCCACAGCAGCCAGGAAATCCTCCTGTCCCAATCCGTTCAAATCCTTTACCACCCGGTTATAGGGCAGTATCTTAAGCTCCTCGTCCGGGAACAGTACAGCCAGGAAATAATTGAAGGGTTCCTTCCCCGTATAATCCGGGTTCTCTTCCCTTCTCTTAAGCCCCACCTTCACAGCGGAGGCAGCCCTGTGGTGGCCGTCTGCAATATAAGTGCCCGGTATGGCTGCAAAAGCAGCCTCCACGGCTTCCACCATGCTTCTGGCGCCAATCATCCACACCCTGTGGCGGATTGCGTCCTCCGACACAAAATCATACAGAGGCGCCTCCTCCTTTACCCGGGCCACCAGGGCCTTAAGCTCCTGATTCTGTCTGTAGGCCAGGAAAATAGGGCCCGTATGGGCGTTGGTGGCATCCACATGGCGGATACGGTCCAGCTCCTTATCCTCCCTGGTATTCTCATGTTTCTTCACCACGCCGTTCACATAGTCGTCAATGGAACAGCAGGCCACGATACCGGTCTGGCTCCTGCCCTCCATGGTGAGTTCATAGAGGTAATAATTCTCCTCAGGGTCAGTCACATAAACCCCTTCCTCAATCTGACAATCAAGCAGCTCCCTGGCCTTGTCATAGACACGGCTGTCATAGGTATCCACGTCATCCCCAAACTGAGTCTCAGCCCGGTCAATGTTCAGGAAGGATAGGGGATTGCCCTTAACGGCCTGGCAGGCTTCCTTCCTGTTATACACATCATAGGGCAGGGCCGCCACCCGGGCCGCCTTGTCCGCCGCGGGCCTGATACACATAAATGGTTTTACTACTGCCATAGTTTCCCTCCTGTTTATCTAAGGTTACAGTCCGTCCACGGAAACGGGCAGTTACTTAACCACCCGCACCCTCAGCACACCTTTGATGGCCCTGAGCTTCTGAATGGTGGAATCCTCCGCCTTGTGCTCCAAATCCAGCAGCGTGTAGGCATACTTATCCCGGCTCTTATTGGTCATGTCGGAAATGTTCATGCCCTGTTCGGCCAATATAGCTGTAATCTGTCCAATCATGTTGGGAATGTTCATATGAAGCACAGCCACACGGCTCTCTGCCTGGCACATGCCCATGTCGCAGGACGGAAAATTAACGGAGTTTTTAATATTTCCATTCTCCAGGTAATCTGTCAGCTCCTTCACAGCCATCACCGCGCAGTTGTCCTCGGACTCCTTTGTGGAAGCGCCCAAATGGGGAAGCAGGATGACCCTCTCCATGTTTGCAACCTTTGGATTGGGGAAATCACTGACATAGTAGCGCACCTTTCCTGCATCCAGCGCTTCCGCCATATCATCGTCATTGACCAGGGTGTCCCTGGAGAAGTTGAGGATTACCACCCCATCCTTCATGATAGCCAGTTTTTCTTTGTTGATCATTCCCCTGGTGGAATCCATAAGAGGCACATGGATGGTGATATAATCACATTCCTGGAAAATGATGTCCGCGTTGGTGATATGCTTTACATTCCTGGACAGTCTCCAGGCCGCGTTGATGGAAATATACGGGTCGTATCCGTATACCTCCATTCCCAGATGGGTGGCTGCGTTGGCAACCTCCGCCCCGATGGCGCCCAGGCCGATAACTCCCAGCTTCTTGCCCTTAATCTCGCAGCCAGCAAATGCCTTCTTGCTCTTCTCTGTATCCTTGGTGATGTTGTCATCCTCCGCATTGGCCTTGCACCACTCGATACCGCCCACGATATCGCGGGATGCCATGAGCATGCCTGCGATCACCAGCTCCTTTACGCCGTTGGCATTGGCTCCCGGTGTATTGAATACAACGATGCCCTTCTGGGCGCAGGAGTCCAGAGGAATATTGTTGACACCTGCTCCCGCACGGCCCACTGCCAGCAGGTTCTCAGGAAGTTCCATATCATGCATGGAAGCACTGCGCACCAGGACGGCGTCAGCATCAGCTGCCTTGTCTGTCATCTCATATCCGGCCGGAAACAGCTCCGTGCCGCACTTTGCAATGGGGTTCAAGCAATGAATTTTTTTCATAATAATCCAACTCTCCTCTTATATGTCCAAAGACTTTTATTTCCTGTGCTTCTTCTCGAAGTCAGCCATAAATTCCACCAGTTTCCCAACACCCTCCGCAGGCATTGCATTGTAAATGCTGGCGCGCATGCCGCCCACGGTTCTGTGTCCTTTCAGATTCTCAAAGCCCGCTGCCTTTGACTCCTTCACAAACAGGGCGTCCAGTTCCTCGTCCCCTGTCACGAAGGGCACGTTCATCAGTGAGCGGTCCTTCTTAACCACAGTACCCTTAAATAACTGGCTTTCATCCAGGAAATTATAGAGGATCTCAGCCTTCTTTTCGTTGTATTCCTTCATGGCTTCCAGGCCGCCTCTGGCCTTCAGCCACTTAAATACCTTTCCGCACATGTATATGCCGTATGTAGGCGGGGTATTGTACAGTGACTCTGCGTCTGCATGGGTCTTATAACGGAGCATGGTAGGTGTTCCGGGCAGCACATCCTCTGTCACCAGGTCCTCCCTCACAATGACAATGACGGTTCCCGCCGGTCCCACGTTCTTCTGGGCGCCTGCAAAGATCAGGCCGTACTTTGTCACATCCACTGGCTCGGACAGAAAGCATGAGGACTGGTCAGCTACCAGAAGCTTTCCCTTTGTGTTGGGAAGGGTCCAGTACTTGGTGCCGTAAATGGTGTTGTTCTCACAGATATACACATAATCCGCGTCCTCGGAAACAGGCAGGTCGGAGCAATCCGGAATATAGCTGAAGGTCTTGTCAGCGCTGGACGCAATGGCATTGGCCTTTCCGTAAATGGCGCCTTCCTGATATGCCTTCTTAGCCCACTGTCCGGTAAGGATGTAATCTGCCGCCTTGTTCTTCATCAGGTTCATGGGCACCATGGCAAACTGCTGGGATGCGCCCCCCTGAAGAAACAGCACCTTATAATTATCCGGAATATGTAAAAGATCCCGCAGGTCTGATTCAGCTTCCTTGATGATGGTGTCATAAGCCTTAGATCGATGACTCATCTCCATCACTGACATTCCTGTTCCCCTGTAATCCAGCATCTCTGCCGCGGCTTCTTTCAGGACGTCCTCCGGCAAAACGGCCGGTCCGGCTGAAAAATTGTAAACTCTGCTCATCTTGTTCTCCTCCTTTAAATGGTTGTACTTGCTGCACATATCCTCTTTAATATATATACACAGAGGACTCCTCCATATGCGGAACCCGGCACAATACAATGCCATACCGCATACAGAGAAGTCGCCTGACTGTATACTCCATCGTATATCTGTCCCACCTGTCCCGGCTTGCATTCTGTCGCTTTATCGTGCTAATCTGATAACGCAGCCAAGATATTAAAGACTACTATACACTGTTTTTAATTAATTTTCAAGTCTGTATCGTCAAAAGCATCTGCAATAGGCGCTCCCGGTGATACCATGGGGAATACCTTGTCATCGCAGCTGATCTGACAGTCAATGACCACAGGAATGTTTAAGGAAATGGCTTCCCGAAGCACCGGCTCCAGCTCCTCCTTCTGCGTCACACGGTAAGCCCTGGCCCCCATGGCCTCTGCTATCTTCACAAAATCCACGGAATCATTCAGTATGGTCTGGGAATAGCGCTTGCCGTAGAACAGGGTCTGCCACTGGCGTACCATGCCCAGCACATGGTTATTCACGATAACCTCCACCACAGGGATATTATACCGGGTTGCCGTGGCAATCTCGTTCATGTTCATGCGGAAACAGCCGTCGCCTGC
This sequence comes from Enterocloster sp. 210928-DFI.2.20, assembly GCF_020554465.1. Taxonomy (NCBI): domain Bacteria; kingdom Bacillati; phylum Bacillota; class Clostridia; order Lachnospirales; family Lachnospiraceae; genus Enterocloster; species Enterocloster sp. 210928-DFI.2.20. The sequence goes on along the minus strand of NZ_JAJCHK010000012.1, from coordinate 157,194 downwards.
AATATTGATAACCGTCTTATCCCTGCATCCCATCTTTGCGCCTATAGCGGCACCCAGGCCGTAACCCATGGTTCCCAGTCCTCCCGAAGTGAGAAGGGTGCGGGGCTGGCGGTACTGGTAGTACTGGGCTGCCCACATCTGGTGCTGTCCCACCTCAGTGACTATGACAGCGTCCCCGCCCGTCACCTCGTTGATGGTCTGGACGATGAAAGGACCTGTCAGCAAGTTCTTGTCATAGCGCAGGGGGTACATATCCTTCATGCGCTCTATGTGGGCTATCCACTCGTCGTGGTTCACCGGGTCCAGCCTGGCATTCAGCTTGCGCAGGATGACCTTCACATCCCCGATGATGCTGGCGTCCACCTTAATATTCTTGTTAATCTCTGCCGGGTCGATGTCCAGCTGGAGAATCTTTGCATTCTTTGCAAACTTGGACGCATTGCCGGTCACGCGGTCGCTGAACCTGGCGCCCACCACAATCAGCAGGTCGGCCTCGGTTATGCCGAAGTTGGAGGTTTTGGTGCCGTGCATGCCCACCATACCCGTGTACAGCTCGTCAGCTCCGTCAAACGCGCCCTTTCCCATAAGACTGTCCGCTACCGGCGCCTGAATCTTATGGGCAAATGCCCTCAGCTCGTCGGACGCATTGGCCAGCACAGCGCCGCCGCCCACAAAGATAAACGGCTTTGACGCTTTGCGGATCATCTCCACGGCCCGGTCCATGTCCTGCTCTGTAATGGTATCGCTCTGGCGCACGATTTCCTCCGGAACCTGCTTCTCATATTCGCAGGGCGCAGCCGTCACGTCCTTGGTGATATCCACCAGCACAGGGCCGGGGCGGCCTGTCTGGGCAATGGTAAATGCCCTTCGGATAACCGTTGCCAGACGGTTTACATCCTTAACAATGAAATTATATTTTGTAATGGGCATGGTCACGCCCGTAATGTCGATTTCCTGGAAACTGTCCTTGCCCAGCAGACTGTTGGTCACGTTGCAGGTAATGGCCACCACCGGCACGGAATCCATATAAGCAGTGGCAATGCCTGTTACCAGATTGGTGGCGCCCGGACCAGATGTGGCCAGGCACACACCCACCCTGCCGGTGGCCCTTGCGTAGCCGTCAGCCGCATGGGAAGCTCCCTGCTCATGGGATGTCAGGATATGGGTAATCTCATCCTGGTGCTGGTACAATGCATCATATATATTCAGGATAGCGCCGCCCGGATAACCAAATACGGTGTCCACGCCCTGTTCCTTCAAACACTCAACTACAATCTCTGCCCCCGTCAATTTGCTCATATACTGCACTCCTTTTCTTCATGTTATTTCATGATGCCCCGATAATCATTTTACCTGCAGCACAGCTCCCCTGTCAGCGGAAGTAACCAGGGACGCGTATCTGGCCAGATATCCTGTGGTGATCTGCGGTGTGCGGGGCTGCCACTTGGCCTTCCTGGCTTCCATCTCCTGGTCGGATACCAGCACGTTCAGCTCATGGTTGTCAATATCAATGGAAATAATATCCCCCTCTTCCACCAGGGCAATGGGGCCTCCCACTGCTGCCTCAGGTGAGGCGTGGCCGATGGAAGCGCCTCTGGAGGCGCCGGAGAAACGTCCGTCTGTAATCAGGGCCACCGTGGAGCCCAGTCCCATACCGGCAATGGCAGAGGTAGGGTTGAGCATCTCCCTCATGCCCGGACCTCCCTTAGGTCCTTCATAGCGGATAACCACCACGTCTCCGGCTACAATCCTGCCGTTCTTGATGGCATCAATGGCATCCTCCTCGCAGTCAAATACCCTGGCCGGTCCCTCATGCTTTAACATCTCAGGCGCAACAGCGGAGCGCTTCACCACTGCGGAATCCGGTGCCAGATTGCCCTTTAATATGGCAATGCCGCCGGTCTGGCTGTAGGGATTCTCCACCGGACGGATAACCTCCGGGTTCCTGTTGACGCAGTCCTTTATATTCTCTCCCACGGTCCTGCCCGTGACAGTCATGCAGTCCAGGTTCAGAAGCCCCTTCTTGCTGATTTCCTTCATAACCGCATAGATTCCCCCTGCCTCGTTCAAATCCTCTATGTAGGTAGGTCCTGCCGGCGCCAGATGGCACAGGTTGGGGGTTCTTGCGCTGATTTCGTTGGCAATATCCACATTCAGCTCCACGCCCGCCTCATGGGCAATGGCAGGAAGGTGAAGCATGCTGTTGGTGGAGCATCCCAGCGCCATATCCATGGTCAGGGCGTTCATAAATGCTTCTTTTGTCATGATATCCCTTGGGCGGATGTTCTTCTCGTACATCTCCATCACCTTCATGCCGGCATGTTTCGCCAGCTTGATGCGCTCGGAATAAACAGCCGGGATGGTGCCGTTTCCCTTAAGTCCCATACCCAGGACCTCGGTCAGGCAGTTCATGCTGTTAGCCGTATACATGCCGGAACAGGAACCGCAGGTAGGACATGCCTTATTCTCAAACTCCTTCACATCCTCCTCAGACATGTTGCCTGCCGCGTAAGCGCCCACCGCCTCAAACATGCTGGAAAGGCTGGTTTTATGCCCCTTCACATGGCCGGCCAGCATAGGACCGCCGCTGACAAACACGGTGGGCACATTGATCCTGGCTGCTGCCATCAGAAGTCCCGGAACATTCTTATCACAGTTAGGCACCATTACCAACGCGTCAAACTGATGGGCCAGCGCCATACACTCCGTGGAATCCGCAATCAAATCCCGGGTCACCAGGGAATACTTCATGCCGATATGCCCCATGGCAATACCATCACAGACAGCAATGGCCGGGAACACCACCGGAGTACCGCCGGCCATGGCAACGCCCAGCTTCACGGCATCCACAATCTTATCCAGGTTCATATGGCCCGGAACTATCTCATTATAGGAACTTACAATACCCACCAGAGGCTTTCTCATCTCTTCCTCTGTCATACCAAGAGCATTAAACAGGGACCTGTGGGGTGCCTGCTGCATACCTGTCTTAACCGCATCACTTTTCATGTTGTATCCCCTTTCATCTAATCCGGATCATCCAGTCATAACCGTCCGTCTGTCAATCATCCAATCCGTTCCGCAATCAAATCACCCATTTTACAGGTGCCCACCCTGGTACATCCCTCGGACATAATATCCCCGGTTCGGTACCCTTCTGTGAGCACAGCCTGTACCGCCTTCTCAACAGCGTCCGCCTCCCGGTCCATATCAAAGGAATAGCGCAGCAGCATGGCTGCCGAGAGGATGGTGGCAATGGGGTTAGCCATATCCTTTCCCGCAATATCAGGCGCAGAGCCGTGGCTGGGCTCATAGAGGCCGAATTTGCTCTCATTCATGCTGGCAGATGACAGCATTCCGATAGAGCCCGTAATCATGCTGGCCTCATCCGAAAGGATGTCCCCAAACATATTCTCTGTGAGAATCACATCAAACTGGCCTGGATTCATGACCAGCTGCATGGCGCAGTTGTCCACCAGCATGTGGGACAGCTCCACCTCCGGGTAATCAGCGGCCACTTCCTCCACCACCTTCCTCCACAATCTGGAGGAATCCAGGACATTGGCCTTGTCCACGCTGGTTACCTTCTTCCTGCGCTTCATGGCAATATCAAAGGCCTTGACGGCAATCCTTCTGATTTCCTTTTCATTATATGTAAGTGTGTCCACGGCTGTCATGACGCCGTCCACTTCCCTTGTGTACCTGTCCCCAAAATAAAGGCCGCCTGTAAGCTCCCTCATGATAACCATGTCAAATCCGTCCCCGATAATCTCCTTTTTCAGAGGGCAGGCCTCAGCCAGTTCCTTATAAAGATAAGCCGGCCTGATATTAGCGAACAGCCCCAGCCCCTTGCGGATAGCCAGAAGCCCTGCCTCGGGCCTGAGGTTAGGAGCCACGTCATACCACCGTGAGTTCCCCACGTCTCCGCCCACAGCCCCCAGAAGCACTGCATCGCTCTTTCTGGCCGTCTCCAGGGCTTCCTCTGTCAGGGGCACACCGTACGCATCAATGGAGCATCCCCCCATCAGAATCTCTGTATAATCAAAGGAATGACCGAACACCTTTCCCACCTGGTCCAGCACCTTCCTGGCTTCCCTCACAATCTCCGGTCCAATCCCATCGCCTGGAATCACAGTCACATTATAATTCATAGTGCATATCTCCCCTGTCTTCTATTCTTTATGGTTATATCTATCCATAATAATATAATTTCTTTCAATCATATATCATTTGAAAAGGTATTTCAACCTTTCCGGCAGAATTTCGCTATAGTGAAATATACAAGTTTGGAATTATTATCATGACTGGAAGTTATGGAAGTTCCCGCAACAGCCTGCCTCTTATTTCCTTTCCCCGCCTCTTATTTCCTTTCCCTGTCTTCTATTTCCTCTCCCCGGCTCCTATGCTTCCCTGACCAGGCAATATTGTCTCAGCGCAAAATGCTTTTCCATCACGCCAAAGACCTTAAATCCAAAATGCTCATAAAGAGGCACATTATCCGGATTATGGGTTTCCAGGGATATCATAAGCTTGTGCTGGTCGGCATAACGGATAACCTCACCTAACAGCAGGGCAGCCAGGCCGTGGTGCTGCATATCCGGTCTTACAGCCAGATAGATAATGTGTATCCGTTCTGTCCGGTGCAGCTGTGCCGTCCATCTGGAGTTGAGGTAATCCTTGCCCAGCATGAACTTCCACAGGGTCTTAAGGCTGGGGTCCTCCTTAATCAAGAACTCATCGGTTCTGAGAGACGCCCATGCCTCCGCCAGATAATAGGTCAGCGGATTATAGGGCTCGGTTTCATCGGAAACAACCAGCAGGGAATTCATCTCAGGGCTGTCTGAATAAATCTCGCAGGTCTCATAGAATTCTGTCAGGTCGCAGGCAAACAGCTCCGGCAGAAGCCGTTTCCTAATCTCCTCATCCGGGATCAGTTTGCAGTATAACGGGTCGTGCTCAAAACATCCGGTCAGAAGTTTCTCCAATCTGGGCAGGTCCTCCTCCTTAACCCGGTATAATTGTCGGCTTTCCATCTCTCATTTACTCCTCCTGTATCTTACTCTCACTTGTATATAAATCCTGTTTTAATTCAGAAGCCCGATGCCCGGCCTGCCGGATTGCCTTCAGGAGCTTACCGGCAGATGTTATCATGTACCGGATGTCATCACCATAGCAGCCAAGCTGGTTCTCCCGGGCCCTGACAAGGATATCATATTCCTCCCGGGTATCCGGATTTTCTTCCCCGGCCCTGGCCTTCAGCCTCTCAACCAGGCGAAACAGGTTCTGATGGTGGACAATTCTCCCCGCCCCCCATTTAAGCCGGCCGGGCGGCTGGTTCAGAACGTATTCCGTAAAGTAGGTATAAACCTCCTCCTCAAACAAAAATGCATAGCGGTTGTTGTCTATTGTATAGACCGCCTCCAGAGCTCCGGGCAGGTTGCGGTTTTCAAGACAGGCAATGGCCCTGTCCATGGCCCTTACATTTTCCTGGACCGCCTGCTGGGGAAAGAGCACATCATCGTGCCAGCTCAGCCGGACAAAATAGTCCTGCTCCTTTTTAAAGATACGCAGGAGTTCCCGGTTCAGGGACCTGCATCCGGCTGCCAGCAGAAAAGCCTTTTCTTCCTCGCCGCGGTCCAGGAGCCGGCCGTATGCCCTGTTTATCTCCCTTATTTTACTGTAAAGGGCTTCTCCCGCCTGGATTCCCTGTTTCAAAACTAAATGCAGCCCGGGCAGATCCGCGTCTGCCCCGCGGCACACACTGCCGTCAATGCTGGCCGCTGCGCCTTCAAACAGCCTCGCAAAATTCATGGGCACTGCCGCTGTCCTGTCAAAAGCCAGCACAAGGCCGGCGTACATCTCATGGTGGAAGTGGTATACCGGTTCCTGGTAAAAATTTTCATTATCATACTGGGAATGGTAATGTGTCTCCATGAATTCCCCTGCGCTGAAATCATTGACCATGGACGGAATCCCTCCCACAGCCAGGGAAAAATCATCCGACCAGGTCTGTATGGGACTCAGCACTTCCACTCCCTCCGGATATGGCTGGTCCGCAAAAAAACCGGCTGGCAGACCGGTTATAAATTCCTCCAGGAAATCCGCATATTCATACACGCACCTCACAGCATCCTTCCTGCCATGGGCGTGGGCAGGCAGCTCGAAGTTCAGATCCGCGATAACCTTTCCCGCCCAGTCAGGCCTGGCCGTAAATACCTGCTCATAGGCGCCTGCAGACCAGTCGTATTTGGAATTCACCACTCCCCACTCCTCCGCAGCCATGGCGCAGAACACAAGGGTCTTTCTGGGCTTATACCCTGACCGCAGCACGGCTCTGGCTATGCCAAGCATCATGGCCACCGCGGCATTGTCATCCTGAAATCCGCTGAAATAGGAATCATAATGAGCTGACAGCAGAATCATTCCTTCCTCTGTCCCTGGTATGCTTCCTATGATATTATAAGTCTCCTGATCCTTAAGCACCGTGGACGAGGCGTCCAGGCGCACCTGCACCTGTTTATCCTCCCCCATGGACGCCTTCAGCACTAAAGCGTCAGCGCGGGACATGGAAAAGGCCGGGGCATAATCCGGGCCCGCTATGTCCTGGGCGTTAAGCGCTTCGTCGTTTATCTCCCCGTACCCCTGCTCCTGGACAGCAATCAGGGCAGCAGCCCCCTTCAGCCAGGCCTGGTATACAGGAAAATTAATCCACCACTCATCCCTCTGGTTGATGTCAATAAGAACCAGCTTTCCGGTCACATCCACCTGTCCGTAATCTGCCGCTGTTCCCTTTCCCAGATATACCAGGCTGAATTCCCGGAATCCGCCAGTATGGAAATCAGTCTGGTAAGCCCCCAATTGAAACCGGTGCTCCCTGCCCCGGCTGTCTGTAAAAACCATGACTGCCTTCTCAAACTCCCAGCTGTCCACGCATATCCTGTCCTTATGCACGTCCGAAAGCCCCAGGGACTCCATTTCCCGGACCAGCATTTCGCCTGTCTCAAACTCTGCCCTTGATCCCGCAGTTCTGTATCCCAGCACCGGATTGGTGCGGTATTTCTCCATCCGTTTAGCCAGACTGTAGGAATATCCGGTGTCTGTTTCCATGCAGATTCTCTTTCTCCACTCTTCCCCATTCATGACACATCACCTCAAAAATAGCTGTAGGAGTAAAATTCCCATACTCCTACAGCATCCTGTATTCCGTGTTCAGTTGTGTTACTGGTTAATCTTTGCCCCGTCATCCCCTACCCAGTAGGAATCCGGCGTCAGACAGTTGGTCAGCATCTCGCCGTTGTCAGCGCAGTAATACTCCCTGCCTTCCCACTGTATCCATCCGGTGGCCATATAGCCCTGTGCGTCAAAGAAATACCACTTATCTCCTATCTGCTGCCAGCTGTTGGCCGGATAGCTGCCGTCCGCGTTGCGGTACCACCATTTTCCGTTTTCCGGAGTCTGCACCCATTCGCCGTTTCCTCCCGTGGGATTCTCCCTGAACTGGGCCGCCTTTTCCTCCGGTATGTACGTGCTGGGAGATTCCGCCCAGTCTCCTTTTTCCTTGCTGTCAAATTTGCTTACAGGCCTTACCCTGACCGTGTATGCCGTATTGCCCTTCTGCATGCGCTCGCGGCAGTTGCATGTATTGGTGCTGACTGTCATGACAGCGCCCACTGCCTTGTCGTCCCTGTACACGCGCACCTCATAGCTGCCCGCTGCCGGTATGGCGTCCCAGGTGGCTATGCCGTCCTCTGTGAGGACCACATTTGTCAGAGCATGAAGGGAGGTGTTCAGGGCCTGGAGCTCCACATCCATCAGCAGGGTGGTGCTGGAATCCTCCCGCTTGGAATTTTTAAACTCAGCTCCGCCTTTTATGGTCACCTTATCCTTGGGAAGGGACTGGAAATAGTAATCGTCGTTGGCTGTCAGGGTAATCTGGATTCTGGGTACGGTGTCCTCCCGCCATTCCACATCGTCATTCAGGATCTCATAGCCGTCCACAGAGTACTTGTTGCTGCTGGTCTCAATCTCTATGAGCTCATCTCCGAAATCCGTATCCGGCTTTATCTCTGCTTTTATGGTCAGACTTATGGACTTAATGGGTTTACGGCTTGCGCCGTATGCAGGAAACACCATCAGGGCAGCCAGTACACCTGCCGCAGCCATCATTAATTTCCGCTTCATGTGCAGCATATCATGATTCCTCCTTTTTACGTTCCTCATATAACCCTACTTTATCCAGTTTTGCCAGCTGTGTCAATATACATTTCCTTACGATTCCATGGCTTAACATTATCCGGCTCAGGATTCCCTGGCAGCCGCCTGTGAATTCCTGTCCTCCATTCTGCGCTCCAGGACCTGGTACTGCCGCTGCATCTCATGGTATTTATCCAGGATAGGCTGGGAGCGCTGCCTCACAGCCCCCATGATGGTATCATAATTCTCCACGAACATGGATACAATCACTGAATCTATAAGCCCCTTTTCCGCCATGTCCTCCAGAATGGACACTGTTTTTTCCTTCGAAAATGCATCCTTATAGCTTCTGGTTCCTGTCAGGGCGCTTATGATATCAGCCACCGCCACAATTCTCTGGGGCATATCCAGAGATTCGGCGTTTAACCCCCTGGGATAACCGGAACCATCCAGCTTCTCATGATGGCGCAGGGCGATATCCCTCACCCTGGCTGACACATTTGTTCCCAGAATGTGCTCGGTCAAATCCACATGGGTCCTCATGACCCGCATGGCCTGAGGGCTTAATTTCCCGGGAAATTCCAGTATCTCCACAGGTATTCCTATCTTTCCCAGATCATGAAGCATGGCTGCGCAGATCACGTCCCTGATATCATTGCCGCTGTCCAGCATACGGACTGCCAGTTCCTCGCTTATAACAGTGGTTGTAATGGTATGGGTTACGGTATGGGAGCTTCTAAAGTCAATGACATAGGTCAGCATGCGCAGAAGCGCCTTTTGCTCATCCTCGGTAAACGGAACCTCTTCCATGGTCCTGTCAAATTGCCCGGACACATCCTCCGGCAGACAGTATTCCTGGCCCTGGACAGCCAGGCGGTCCAGAACTTCCGGTCCCAGGCGCCTGAAAAGTCCTGATACTCTGGGGCTGTAGGCCAGCCCTTCCTGCCTTCTCAAAAACTCCGTGAATCTCTGGTATCCGCCTGTATAACCGGATGATCCGAAATAGATGTCTGCCCGGTCCGCCAGATTCAGGATCTGGGCCGCCTCCCTGACTCTCTCCGGCACATCCTTCTGTTTTCTCAGCCGGTTCCAGGGCATATGGTGATACAGGACAACGGAATCCCAATATTCAAACGGCGTAAAATAGTGAAAGAACAGATATCCGTAAATGGAATGATTCCACACTTCCTTCGTCTCGAATTCCACCATCCTGTCAATTTCCTCGGTCTTATATGCGCCAATGTCATGGAGTGCAGCCAGAATCAGCAGGTTTCTCATCTCCGACGGTGTATAGGTGCCATCCTCCTTTAGCATCTGGAACACCAGATAGGAGACCCGGGCACCGTGTCCAATCAGCCTTGGGTCAACCAGATTAAAAGCTCTTCTTGCGATATTAATTAAATCCTTATTGCCCACAGGCAGGGAATATTCCGGCATAACCGCTCCTTTTCTCTCACTCCGACTTATACTCTGCCTCCTATTTTCACACAAAGCCCACTATAAATCAAGCTCAATCTGATACCCCGAAAAGGCGGCCCCTTCCTGAAAGGGGCCCTTTTTTACTCCCACTTAAAATAACGCAGCGCAATCCCGCCGCAGACCAAAAAGCAGACTGCCATGTACAGACATGATTTCCATATACCCTCAGCCGGCAGCCCCAGGGAAACCGCCTTAAGAAGTTTGATTCCCTGGGTCAGGGGCATCATATCCGCAATCCTCTGCAGGCCGGAGGGCATGGTCTCATACGGAAGGGTGGCACCCGAAAGAACCAGCATGGGAAAATACAGTATGCTGGCCCACATCCCGGCTGTCCTGACATCCGGGGCAATGCCTCCTATCATCATGCCTATGCTGAATATGACCAGCATCACAAACAGGAATACAGCCAGGTACGCTACTGCTGAGCCTGGAAAACGCGCCCCGAAAAACAGGACCGCCGCAGCATAGACCAGAACCAGGGATGCCAGGGAATAGACGGTATATACCGCTGTCTGGACCGCCAGAAGGAGGGCCGGACTGGCCGGCGTTACCTGGTACCGCTTAAGTATCTTCTTCTGCCTGTATTCCGAAATCACCAGAGGAAGCCCCATAACACCGCCAGCGCAGACCGCTATGGCAGAAACTGCCCCGAAGGACTGTTCCAGAAATGTATAGCCTGCCCCCGGATAAGCGGGCCGGCTGCCGAAAATAATTCCCAGCAGGGATATGGCCACCAGGGGCATGCAGATGGCAAAGATAATCATATCCATGCCCCTGATAGATAACTTAAGTTCTGTTTTCAGTATGGTATAAAACCGTTTCATCTGTTTTCTTCCTCCTGTGTCCACCACAAATACGCATCCTCCAGGTTACTGTACGGGCTGATATCCACCGCCTCCTTTACGGTTCCTTCAAAGACAAACATTCCATCCCTCAGGATACCGATTTGATCGCAGAGCATTTCCACCTCATCCATGAAATGGGATACAAGACATATAGAAAGGCCCTTATCCTTCATTTCCAAAAGGCATTTCCAGACCTCCCTGCGGGATTTTGTATCCAGCCCTGTTGTCAGTTCATCTAAAAACACCACCTTGGGACCTGGTATGAGCGCCAGTATAATAAAAAGCCTCTGCTTCTGCCCGCCCGACAGCTGGCTTAACATGGAATCCGCCTTATCCTCCAGCTTAAACTGCCGCAGCAAATCCCTGTAATCCGCTGTTTTCTCATACAGGCAGGCAGTCTCCTCACAGAGCTCCCGCACCTTAATGCGGTCCGGATAACTTGCCTCCTGAAACTGCACCCCCACCTGCTCAAACAGATGTCTGCGCTCTGTCACCGGGTCCATTCCCAGTATCCGCACTTCTCCCGAATCAGCCCTTCTGGTCCCCAGTATACATTCCACGGCCGTGCTCTTTCCCGCGCCGTTGGCTCCCAGCAGTCCATATATCTGGCCCGGCCGGATCGTAAGGTTCAGGTTATCAATCACCTTTTTTCCGGAATAGGACTTGCTCAGCCCTGTGACTGTCACCGCCTTTTCCCGGAGTGCAGCTTGTGCGTTCACTGCTGTTTCCCTGCCTTTCCTCTGTTCTTCCCGATTTGTCATCTTCCTGCCTCCTAGTTCACTGTGTATCGGTATATGCTATAACTGTCTTTCACAGCTGTTCCCGGCGGTTCATCTCCATCAGCTTCCCAATCTGTGACTCCACATACCCAGCATTCTCTTTTGCCTCTGCCAGGGAAGTGAGAAGCTTATCACAGGCAGTGATAATATCGTCGTCCTCTCCGGGTGTATCAATAATTTTCCGGATATCGGCGGACGGATTCCTGGATAAGGCGTTTAGCATCCGCAGAATGGACGAAAGGGAATAGTTGGCGCACCGGAGGGAGCGTATGATGGTCAGCCGCTGTATATCCTCCCCTGTATAGACCCGGTAGCCGTTGGCCATCCGCCTGACGGAAAACAGGCCGTTTAGTTCCCAATTCCTGAGCGTGTCAATGGTGACACCCAGGATACCGGCTGCTTCCTTTCTTGTATACATGGTCTGTTCCCTGTCTTTTCTGGAACACGGTTCCTTAATGCCTGCAAGCATCCTCCTGCATATCCTGACAGCCTCCTCTGCATGTTTTATTTCCTGATCCACCTGGTCACTGTAACGTTTTGTCAGCTTCAATGCCGTCTCAAAATCCCCTGACGCAGAAGTTTTAACGATAGTGACTGCCTGCTTTCTCAGTCCATTTTGCAGAACCTCCACCCGCAAGGCCGCCCTTGCCAGCTTAAACTGCTCCACATGAAGCTCCGTAAAAATCCTGTAGCCGCTCTGCGTCCTCTCTGCTTTCGGAATCAGGCCGTACCTTTCATACAGACGTACGGTGTTCACATGAATGCCGAACATCCTTGCCAGATCCACTGTCCTGTATGTATTCATAAAGATGCACCTCCTATTCTTTTATACCACAGGTTTCATCCCTGATGTTATAGTGTAGGGTTTCCCTCTGATACCCGCTCCTATGCGGTATTCTGAGAACAAATAAAAAACCAGCCTGTTCCGGCTGGTTTTTTATCATTTTCCCTTCCTGGCTCAGCGCTTTAAATCTCGCTGATATAATAATACACAATGCTTATATAATCCTCCGGCTTCTGGAAATCCAGTTTCAGGGCCAGGCTCCCCTGATTCTCCCTGAATTGGTCCCATAACACCTTCTGGGCAGCGTATGACTTGTTGAGATCCCGCCGTTTTCCATCCGGAAAAATGGCATTGACCGCACCGCTGCACTGGTTCACAATCTGCAGAAATCCATTCATGTTCAATATATTTAGTTTTATCACAATCCAACACCTCCCGGAATATGCAGCCCCTTTCATGACCGTGGGAGGAAGGCGCCATCCCTTCTTCCTACTATCATTATAGTGTATCATATTCCCTGAAGATATCGAATTTCTGTCATCTTGTGTCACTATTCTGCCATTTCTGACGATACTCTTTCGGACTGCATCCCATACTGCTTCGGAATACCCTGCCGAAGTAGCTGCTGCTTCCCAGGCCGCATATATGGCATATGCTGGTGATGGGTTCGTTTCCCTCAGACAGCATCCAGCATGCCCGCTGTAAACGGAAGCTGGTCACGTACTCTACCGGAGTCATGTTCAGGCAGTCCCGAAACACCCGGAAGCACTCGCGCTCACTGATGAAGGCAGATGCCGCAATCTCCTTCACCGACAGCTTATCCCCGCAATGTTTGTGGATGAACGCCAGCATTATTTTTATCTTCTGGTTTGACCGGCTGTTGTATTTGGGGCTTTTCTCCATGGTCTCTGTCATGGCAAGAAGGCCGCACCATATCTCAGACAGGACCGACCTCAAACGGATTTCGTAGCCGCAGTCGTCCTCTGATATCCGGAAGGACTGCCGGAGGGTCTCTAAAACAGGTACATGGGACGGCTGGTCCGGGTACAGCCCGATTATCTCTACATGGGATGCCGTCATAAGGGGCGAAACGTATTTCCGGTCAATGATACTGCCGCTCTGTCCGCTGATCAGCAGCGGGTTAAAGATATGAAGGAGTGAGACGACTGACCCCTCCCCGTCCTTTGCCCTGGACATATGAAGCACATTTGAATTCACAAAGCCCCCTGAACCAGCCGTAAAAACAGCCTTTCCATGAGGCGTGTCATATTCCAGGCTGCCCTGCTCCATGTAAAACAGCTCCGCCTCTTTGTGCCAATGCCAGGGAGACTGTTTTCCCGCATACTTGTCCAACTCCACATAAGAGGCAATATAAGGGAATTCCGCCGAGATTCCCGGCAGTTCCTCTTCATAGCTCCCCGGTTTAAGCTCTACCTTACGGATTATCTTCATATTACCCTCCTGTTCCGGGACCTTATTGCCGGGTGTCTGCACTCTCCAGAAATATCCTGACCTCCTGATATTCCCGTCCCATAAACTCCTTTACACTGCCGGAAAATGCCTCCGCATTTCCCTCGTCCAGATACCGGCCGGCCTGAGCCACCATATCATTATATTCCATATGAAACTCCCTTTCCCTCAGGCGCAGCAACGCAATGGGATACCCCCATACAATCAGTTCCCTCAGCTTATTGTAACACTCCTTTACCAGATTCAGCCTGCAGTTCTCCGCAATAAATGTCAGCACCACCTCAAAGATCTTATAACTATTCCTATTCTTCCCGAGCTGCCGGACATCGTACTGCAGCTTTTCCACTGCATCCGCCGGTGCATTCTCCAGCGTATATTGGACCACCGGCTTAATGGTCAGCGTCATCAGCTGCAGGCTGTCAAGATACAGTTTCATGCCTTCCCTGATTTCCGGATTTGCCAGATCCGCCTTTTCCGCTTCAGCCAGGACCAGGGTTCCCTTACCCTGGAGGGACCTGGTTATCCCCATGCTGTCAAGTATGGACAGGCTGCGCCTCACGGTATTAAACGATACCTCGTAACGCTGTGCCATACAGGGAAGTGATGGCAGGTAGGTTCCGCGGGGGTAATCCCCTCTCTCTATCTCCCTGAGAATGCGGGACACAAGTGTATATCTCATCTGGGGACGTTTACGGTAAATGTTCCAGTAAAACGGAACCTGCTCCATATCCCCCAAATCGAACTCATCCTGTGCCTGTGCTATAAAAGACAGCAAATCCGCTGTGATACGGCCGTACAACGTCTCAAAGGTCTGACCCAGCAGTGAAATGACCTCCTCCCTGGACAGTCCCTCCAGCTCCTGATCCGTCAATACCGCCTGGTCTTTTCTGACCATCAGATAAGCAAACCTTATATAACGCACAGTCTCCCAGTAAAGATTCAGGAACAGCCGGTTGTCCGGCGCCTTGAACACCAGTATATATAACGCTGCCGGCATGGATACAGATTCCACGGACAGGTGCTTCATATTATCTAAAAAGCGTTTCCAATCCTCATCGCTCCACCTCATAAGGCATTCCCGCCACAGCGGCTCAAACAGCAGCTTTCCGGACAGAACCCAATCTGCTATCCCGGCTTTCCTGGATACGAAATATCTGGCTGCACTTTCCCGGAACCCGGCGGGTCCGGCCTTATAAACCACCACGGGCGCTGTTCTCGGATCTACCCTTACATATCCTCCTTTTTCCAACAAAGCCAGGCCGGCTCTTACAGTTGCCTGCGCCAAATGAAACATCTGACAAATTTTGTTAATGGACGGAAGGCTCTCTCCATATTTATAATATCCATATAGTATCCTGGCCTCAAAATATTCGTACACCAGCCTGTTTAAACCGCTGTCAGCTCTCATTCTTTTACCTCAAATATTTATATAGCATCTGTTCCAGCACACTGGCGTCAATGGGTTTTGCAAAATGCGCTGTCATCCCGGCGTGAAGGGCATTCTGCACATCCTCCGCAAATGCATTGGCAGTCATGGCTATAATGGGTACGGAGGCCGCATCCTCCCTCTCCAGGGCGCGTATGGCCCTTGTGGACTCATACCCATCCATCTTAGGCATCTGCACATCCATCAGGATCATGTTATAGTAGTGCTCCGGCACCTGCTTAAACCGTTCCAGGGCTTCCTCCCCGTCACAGGCTTCCTCCACCTCCACCCCCATCTCTTCTATCAGGGTTCCCGCAATCTCACGGTTCATCTCATTGTCCTCCACCAGAAGAACCCGTTTGCCTGTAAAGTCTGATTTGCCCGTAAAACCGCTCCATTGCACCGGTTCCTTTTCTCCGCTCAGCCCGCTGAGCAGATAGCAGATTTTGGACCGGTAAAAGGGCTTTGCCAGAAATGCAGATACACCGGCTTCCCTGGCCTCTGCCTCAATCTCCGACCAGTCATATGCGGTCAGCACGATAACGGGAATTTCTCTTCCCACCTCCTGCCGGATACGCCGCGCCACTTCCACTCCGTCCATATCCGGCATCTTCCAGTCCACAATGACCAGGCGGAAGGGATCGTCTGAATCCTTCAGATCCAGTACCCGTCTTACCGCCTCAGCGCCTTTTGTGACAAACTGGGGCCGCAGTCCCATATCCTCTAAAAGCTCCGACGCATTTTCACAAGTCTGCTCATCGTCATCCACAATCAGGCAGTGTATGCCTACCCATTCCTCAGGCACCGCCTCAGGCGCTGCATCCTGGAACTGCAATGGAAGAGCCACCGTAAACACAGAGCCTTCCCGGGGCCTGCTTTCTACTCTGATATCACCGTTCATCAAATCTGTCAAATTCTTTGTGATAGCCATTCCCAGCCCGGTGCCGGTTACCCGGCTGTTTGTGGAGTCCTGGGCCCGCTCAAAGGGCTGGAACAGTTTGCTCATAAATTCACTGCTCATGCCGATCCCGGTATCAGCGCACCGGAACACATAACGCCCATATCCTCTGCCGGCGCCTTGCTCCTGCCTTACCTCCACATGAACGCTCCCCCCTTCCGGGGTGTATTTGGCCGCATTGCTCAGGATATTAATATATATCTGGCGGATACGCAGGGAATCTCCCACCACTTCCTCATTTTTCAGCCCCTTCAGATGTACGTCCATCTCAAGGTGTTTGGCCTCTGCCTGCGGACGCACCAGCTCCGCGGATTCCGTCACCAGTTCTGCCAGGTTAAAGGGTTCCTCCCGTATGGATAGTTTCCCGCTTTCAATCTTCGACATGTCCAGCACATCATTAATCAGGCTTAAGAGATGCTTGCTGGACAGGCTGATTTTCTTCAGGCATTCCATCACCCGTTCCCTGTCATCCAGGCGGGTGCTTGCAATAGCCGTCATGCCCACGATTGCATTCATAGGAGTGCGGATATCATGGCTCATATTGGACAGGAACTGGCTTTTAGCCTCACTGGCCGCCCTGGCGTTGTCCAGGGCGCTCTGAAGAGCGCTGCGTTTCTGTTCCTCCTCATAGCGCTGCTCATCAATACGGCGTGAAATCAGGATTGCCAGTTTATCCCCGGAATAGGGATTGTCCACATGAATGATCTGCATAGAAACCCAGTGATACCTGCCGTCTCCAAGCATCTGTCTCACATCCAGAAACACCTCATTTTTCTCCTGTCCCAGAGTCTTATTCAGATTCTCTGCCGAGAAGCGGCGGCAAAATTCCTCCAGGTGCTCCGGATGAATGGATGCGGCCACATACTCATAGAGCTGGCTGTAGGATTCCTGGTTCCCAAGCTCCAGCATCAGGCCCGGTTTTACATAGATAAAGTTCAGCGAATCCCTGGTCAGATTCAGACTGATAATCACCGGGTAGGCATTGGATATAGCTCCCACCAGGGTAAGGCGTTCCTGAAGCTTCTCCCGCTCCGCTGCCTCCTCTGCCAGCTTTTCGTCCGTGATATCATGAAAAGCGGAAATCAGTACCGGATTTCCGTTTTCATCCAGGGTCCTCTCCACGATTCCGGCTGCCCAGAAAAATCCATTATCCAATGTAATCACACGCACTTCAAAGATGTTCTTTCTGCCGCTGTCCGCTGTGTCCTTAAACAACTGTACCAGATTTTCATAGTCCTCCTGGTGTATCACATCCCGGAGGCTTTTTCCCTTCATTGCTTCATTGGACGCGCCCTCCTGACAGCGGAACAGTCTCAGCCCCTCCTGGTTCATAAGCAGGAAGTCGTATGGGGCTTCCACGGACATCAGGGCGATTCCTTCCGGCACCGCATTGTACAGACGGCTTATGTAAACGGCCTGATTCTTTAATTTCCGGTTGGTCCTGTTGGCATAGCGCAGATAAAATACCAGAAGCAGTGCAATCCCCAGTAAGATACAGCCTATCAGGGTAAAGGAACGCATGAGTATCTCATTGGTCTGGGCATTTACCACGCTCTGGGGAATTATGGAAATCAAATACCAGTCAGATTGGAGCTTTAAAGGCGTATAACAGAATACGGTGGCCTCTCCCTGGTAGTTAAAGGTGGCCCATCCGGTATAGGAACTTTGGAGAGACCTGGCAAACTGGTCCAGGCTCTCACGGCTGTTTTGGGTCTCCGGAAGCATATCAAACAGATTCTGCACTGTTTTATTGCTGTTGGGGTGGGGAGAGCGAATCAGCACATCCCCCTTCTGGTTGACCACATAGGAGAAGCCGGCATTGTTATAAAAGGACAGGGTGAAGCTGTCTACAATACAATCCACCTCATACTCCTTTACCAGGTATCCCCGCACCCCGTCTTTCAGTGTGACTCCCATAAACAGGTCAAATACATTGACACCCGTTACGCTGCTGATATGAGGGTCAATGATGCCGTTGCCCCGGTCCGTATCCAGCAGCACAGCTTCCGCCTTTTCGTCAATTACTGAGCCTGAGGGAATACATACTCCGTCCTGCAGATACAGACTGATCCCGTTTTCTATCTGTGCATAATTATCCATAAGGAGTTCCAGTTCCTCCCGCTGCCCCGAAGCAATTTCCCTCAGGTTCAGCGTGACGGTACCCATGGACTGGTAATCGTCCATCAGCTGGACCTTCAGGGTATTACAGCCCTGCTGGGTGCTCTCTATAATGGTCTGGACAGACTGCTTCCACAGCTCCTCCTTCACCTCATGGATGAATAAGAAAGTCAGAATGCTGAGCACAGCGCCCACCAAAACAGCCGCCATGGCAATCTTCTTCTTTATGCTGGTACTGTTCTTATCCATTACCATCCTCCCCTTCTCCCAGCGGCCTCCTGGTCCATCCATTTCATGGTATCTTCCAGTTCTTCCCCTTTCATCAGACGTTCTGATGCCCTGGCTGTCAGTTCCCATATAGGAAATTCCAGAAGCGCATCCGTCCCTATGACAGTCCTTCCGGACTGGTAACAGGAGACAATGGGCTGTATCTCTTTTACAGACGATGGAATCCCCTCCCTTAAGGGGCTAAAGGAAGACTGCTGGTCCGCAAACTTCTGTATGTTTTCAGACCGCGTAAAAAATTCCACAAAGGCCAGGGCTTCATCTATATGTTCACTGGCCCTATTGACGCTCAGCCTGGTATCCGCATTGATCACTACCAGTCCGCCGTCCTCCAGCACAGGATAAGGCGCCACCACAAAATCAAAATCAGGGTCCATCCCTTCCACCCGGCCTGCTGCCCATGCCCCGGTCAGCATGAAAGGTGATTCCCCCTTTACAAATTCCTCCAAATCATCCGAGGTTTTCCGAGTCTCCAGTGCTTTCCCTGCATCCACATAGCCATTGTCAATAAACTCCTTAACCAGAGAAAAACCGGGGGTCATGCAGAAACTCAGCTCTTCTTTCCCTTCATTCAGGTGTCTGAACATCTCATCTTCCCGGTTTTCCTGATACGCCGAATAAAAACTCCGGCCAATTGCCAGGGTCTTAAGGGATATATCATTATTGGCAATAACAGGGGTAATGCCCTGCTCCTTAAAATAACTGCATACCTGCCTCCACTCCTGAAGGTTCTCCGGCAGCTTCTGCTTATGTTCCTTCAGCAGCTTCTTATTACAGTAAAGTCCAAAACCTGACACAGTGGTTGGAACCCAGTAAATCTTTCCATGCTCATCCATCTGCCGGAGCATACGGTCACTGTAGTCCTGAATGGTTTTAAGGCCGGATAAATCCATAAGCTGTCCTCTGGACTGCATTTCCAGCAGAATATCGTGGTTCACCATGAATACATCGTCACCCTTTCCCGCGTCAAAACGCTTTCCCAGGGCTTCATAGTATTCATTTCCCTTAAGGCTTTCATAGGATACCCGGATGCCAGGATTCTCCTTCATGAAATCCGACAGGATTTCCTCTATAACCGTCACGTTTTCCGGCTCATATTTATTTCCGAAAAAAGTGATTGTGGTAACATTCTCATTGGGAATCTCGAAATTAACAACCTTATTCCCAGTGCCGCAGCCCCCCAGCATAAGGGCGCTTGCCAAAAACACTGCGTACAGCCCCACCATCCTTCTACCCATACCATATCCTCTCTTTGAATCCGTCAAACCGGCAAATGACCTCTGTCCTACTCTGTCCACATATATTTTAGCATGATACACAGTACGGTACAATCTTTTTTTCTCCGTGGCAGAACGCAAAACAGAGGATAACGCACAATATCCTGCGTTACCCCCTGCCCTCCTTATGATACAAATGCAGTTTAACGAACATGCCCTGGTTTATGGGGCTGTTTCTGTCAAAACAGCCTTTTTCCATCTGAAATATCTATTCCAAGCTCTTTCGCCAGGCCGGTCTGCTTAAACGGATTAATTTTCTCCACCGCGCCATTGCATCTGAAAAATGAGCCTGTATTTTTAAACCAAAATGTTTTGTTTGCTTTTACACATTGTTCACGGATGTCCAGTACCCAGTCATAGTCACACACCCGGGCGTCGCGTCCTGTTTCACCGCCAACTGTAACATGGTCCACTCCATGAAGATATGGCGTCAGATCCATGGCCTCCAAAAGCGGGGCGCAGGCAATAAAACGCCGTTTTATGGGATAGGATAAGAATAGAGGAAGTCTGTAATCGGCCATTTTCTGGTTTTCAACAGTACAGCCAATATTCACATTATCATAGCCGGTTCCCCAATCCGGCGGAAGCGATACAAGGAAACGGTCAATACGCTTTGTCAGAATCAAAAAATCAATATCTGTCCTCTCCCTGATCATGGCCCAAACTTCTTTACGCCATTCATCTGCCTCAGGAAGGAAAAAGTCAGTTGCAAAGCAGGTTGCGAGAATTTTGTTTCCTTTAATGTTGTACTGTCCCTTTGCATTCCTCCTGACAGGCCAATCAAATTTGTCTGTCTTCTCTATGATGTTTTGACCGTACCGTTTTGCATAAGGCCCATAAAAATAACAATATGTACATCCGTCACTGGCTTTATAACAGCCTGTCCATGGTTCCCAGTTCATAGAACCTCCTTCCGTGAATGTCTTTTTGGACCAGGGGCCGCATACGCTTAATGGCATGATACACTCCCCCAGGGATTGATTCAGCTCTGCAGCAGTTTTTCCAAATCAGATACAGAGACATCCATTCGTCTGGAAGTCTCCTCCATGGACATCCCGGAATGGATAAACCGCCTCACAACCATTTTCATGTTCTCTCCAACTTCAATGATGTGGCCGTCCAAATCATAAAAACGCACTGTGCGCTGTCCCCATCCGGCTTCTTTTACGCCATCACCTATGTATTGAATGTCATTGCGCTGTCCTAATCTATCTATAAAGCCGTCAAAATCATCCTCCTCAAAATACAGCTCCATATTGTGTGCCTTTTCCAATATACTTTCTTTAGGGACACCTGTCAGCCAGTCAAATTCCTGCTGTAAAGACAGTCCGCCAAATGAGACGTTTATACCATAATCTTGAAATACCTCCAGATCAAATAGATCCTGATAAAATTTTTTTGAAAGATTCACATCCTTCACAGCAATACATACACCTTCATATTTCATTCAAAGTTACCTCCGTTTTAGGATAAGGGCTGAAAATGCTCACGGTTGTCATGGCTGCCGCCATCAAGAACATTCCGCCTAATGATAACACAGTTAATATGACAACTGTGTGTCATATTCATGGCTGCCCGCCAGTCTATTGCTGTCTTTTACCAGTTTCATTCCCGTTTCACCAGAAGCGTATCCCGGGCCTGAACGCCCGAATAAAAAAATGCCCTAAAACCGCATGAATGAATACTGCATTCTTACGGTTTTTAGGGCATTTATCTACACTTCTTAATGATTACTTCGCGTAATCCGTAACTCTTGACTCACGAATTACATTTACCTTAATCTGTCCCGGATATTCCAGTTCGTCCTCAATCCGTTTGGAAACATCTCTTGCCAGCAATATCATATCGTCATCGCTGATCTGTTCCGGAACTACCATGATACGAACCTCGCGGCCTGCCTGAATGGCAAAAGACTTGTCCACTCCCTTAAAGGAATTGGTTATATCTTCTAATTGTTTCAATCTGTTTGTATATGTCTCCAGAGTCTCACGCCTTGCACCAGGTCTTGCAGCAGATATGGTATCGGCTGCCTGTACAATGCAGGAAATGAGGCTGGTAGGTTCAACATCGCCATGATGGGATTCCACCGCATTCAGCACAGTGGCAGATTCCTTATACTTCTTACACAGGTCTGCACCTAGCTGGACATGGGTACCTTCCATGTCATGGTCAACGGATTTACCAATGTCATGTAATAAACCGGCACGTTTGGCTAAACGTACATCCACTCCAAGTTCTGACGCCAAAAGTCCTGACAGCTGGGCCACCTCGATAGAATGCTTTAATGCATTCTGGCCATAGCTGGTCCTGAACTTCATTTTACCAAGTAACTTAACTAATTCCGGATGAATTCCGTGGATGCCAACTTCAAGACAGGCTGCCTCGCCCTCTTCCCTCATGTTGTTCTCCACTTCCTTCTGTGCCTTCTCTACCATCTCCTCGATTCTGGCCGGATGAATACGTCCGTCCACAATCAAACGCTCCAATGCTATTCTAGCAACTTCTCTACGTATTGGATCAAATCCAGACAATACTACTGCTTCCGGGGTATCGTCGATAATCAGTTCCACACCGGTAAGAGTCTCAAGGGTACGGATATTACGTCCCTCTCGTCCGATGATGCGGCCTTTCATCTCGTCGTTAGGAAGCTGTACAACAGAAACCGTTGTCTCAGCCACATGGTCTGCAGCGCACCGCTGAATAGCAGTCACCACTAAATCCCTGGCCTTTTTGTCAGCTTCTTCCTTTGCCTTGTTTTCAAGTTCCTTAATTAATTTAGCTGTGTCATGTTTTACATCTTCTTCAACAGATTTTAAAAGATATTCTTTTGCCTGTTCGGAGGTTAGACCGGATATCCGCTCCAGTTCCTGTATCCCCTGCTCATACTGGGCTTCCACTTCTGCAGTACGTTTACTGAGAATGTTTTCCCTTCTGACCAGGTCCGCCTCCTTCTTTTCAAGGGCATCTGCCTTTTTTTCAACGTTTTCTTCCTTGCTTAATACACGTTTTTCATAACGTTGAAGTTCCGCTCTTCTTTCCTTGGTTTCCTTCTCTAACTCATTTTTCGTCTTTAAAGATTCTTCCTTGGCTTCCAGGAGAGCTTCTCGCTTCTTTGTCTCTGCGGTTTTTAATGCTTCATCTATTATTTCCCTTGATTTTTCTTCTGCACTTCCTACCTTGCTGTCATACTGCTTCCTCTCGTAATTGCGTGCAGCAAACCAAGTAATAATAGCCACAACTATCATAACGATAATCATTATGGGGACCATTATCTGTGACACAGGAGCACCTCCTTATTTAATTTTCATTGTACGAACTACAACATATTAATTTTATACTTTTTTCAGAATTATGTCAAGTATCTTCCCCTTATTTTCCCGCAGAGACAGACAATATAGACAAATTACAACAGGGCCTAATCCTGGTTTTCAGCGGTTTTAATCTCTCTCAATACCCTGTTTATCACTTCAAAAGAGTATCCTTTCCTCCCTAAAAAGGCCGCCAGACGGCCTTTTTCCTGGTAGGAGGCTTCCTGTTTTCCCTTAAGCCGCCTGGTCAGAGCCTGCCTGGCTGATTCCTCCTCGTCCACAGGCGACTGGTCCAGCGCTTCCTCTATATAAGACGAATCCACGCCCTTTTGCTGCATCTCATATACCATCTGGCGTCGGCTCTTTTTCCCTGCATAGGAGCGCACATAGCTCTGGGCATAAGCGTTATCATCCAGAAAACGGTATTCCTTCAGAAAATTTACAGCATACTCCACTGCCTCTCTGGGATATCCTGCCTTCCCAAGTTTTTCCTTCATCCACTTCTCTGTTTTTCCTGAATCCTTTAATAAATGAAGGGCATACTCCTTGGACCTTGGCCGCAGTACATCCCTGAGGATTTCCTCATACACCTCATCTTCCAGCTTCCTGCCTTCCTCTATCCTGTACCGTTCCACCTCACCCCTGTATAAAACAAAGGCAAAGCCTTCCTCCAGGAAGACTTTGCTCTTTCTCTTATCTACAGGGATGACAGCTGTGACCATCATACCAGTTCAGGGGCATCCGCATCAGTTTCCCCTGTTTTAGTTTCCGCCTGTTTAGCGGCTGTCTTAAAGGCCTCGGCTGCCTCCATGGCTTCCTCTGCTCCGGGCAGTTCATACTTTGCCCTTACCTTGGCCTCCACCTCGGCGCAGACAGCGGGGTTATCAGACAGGTACTGCTTGGAATTCTCACGTCCCTGGCCAATCTTGGAACCGTTATAGGCAAACCAGGCGCCGCTCTTCTCAATGATGTTCTCCTTAACAGCCAGGTCCAGGATATCGCCTTCCTTGGAAATGCCCCTGCCAAACATGATATCGAATTCAGCTTCCTTAAAAGGAGGCGCAATCTTATTCTTCACTACCTTTACCCTGACACGGTTTCCTGTGACCTCTCCGCCCTGCTTTAAGGTCTCTATCCTGCGGACATCCAGGCGCACGGATGCATAGAACTTCAGAGCACGTCCGCCTGTGGTAGTCTCCGGATTGCCAAACATGACACCCACCTTCTCACGCAGCTGGTTGATGAAGATGACAATACAGTTGGACTTGCTGATAACAGCGGTCAGCTTCCTCAGAGCCTGTGACATAAGCCTGGCCTGAAGACCCACATGGGAATCTCCCATCTCGCCGTCAATCTCAGCCTTGGGAACCAGAGCGGCCACGGAGTCCACAATCACGATGTCCACGGCACCGGAACGCACCATGGTCTCGGTAATCTCCAGAGCCTGCTCGCCGTTATCCGGCTGGGAGATATACAGGTTATCAATATCCACTCCTATGTTCCTGGCATATACAGGATCCAGGGCATGCTCTGCGTCAATGAAGCCTGCAATGCCCCCGCGCTTCTGCACCTCTGCCACCATGTGCAGGGCGACCGTGGTCTTACCGGAAGACTCAGGTCCATATACCTCTACAATCCTGCCCTTGGGAACTCCGCCCAATCCCAGGGCTATATCCAGGCTGATGGAGCCGGTGGGCACTGTCTCAATATTCATATTTGCTCTGGAATCCCCCAGCTTCATGACGGATCCTTTTCCGTATGCCTTCTCAATCTGGGTCAGGGCAGCGTCTAATGCCTTTAACTTCTCGTCTTTATTCATATCGCGGTTGATTACATTACTCTTCTCTTCTCTGGCCATAGTATCCTCCAATGCCTTCCATGCGAACAAATGTTCTCTAATAGTTACAATAATAGTATAGTTCCCCTAAAATGTCAACCTCTATTTTCCCGCCACGCCCCTTTTTTACGCTGGTTTCATATGACGGCCATAACGCTATCCTGCGCCGCTGCCGGATGGTTTCCACAGTACCTCCCTGCTTCTTTCATACTGCTTTCATACATCTGCCATACTGCTGCCATACTGCTTCCATACCGCTGCCATACTGCTTCCATACCGTTTTCCTGTCTGTCATACAATGTGAATTCCGGGCGAAACGCCCCTTACAGGTGCCTGTGCACGCACCCCAACGCCTGCGCACAAAAACGCAGTGCCAAAGCCATCACGGCAAGAAATGCCGTGGAAGTAGTATCAGAATATCATAGAATCATGGTGATTGCAAGGATTTCCTCCGGACACGCTGCCCGGCCGGGACTTCCCCGCCGGGCGCCGGCTTACCTTCCTCCTGACAGCATATAATAAACATTGGGTACGAACCGTCTCATAGCGCCGCCAATCAGGGCGCTGACCGCCGTCATGAGGACGGGCATCAGGATGAATGCAGACAGGGCAATGACCGCGCTTCCCGGAAAAGCAGCCGCGGCTGCCTTGTTGATAAACCTTACCCAGGCAAAATGAATGGCATACAGGAAGAAATTATGCTTCATCCACTCCCTGGCATCAGGAAGGTCCGCTGCCTTTACAGCCAGGACAGCTCCGCAGACTCCCCACAGCCTCCAACATACGGTGTAAAGCGGACGCTCCCACAACAGTCCTCCGAAACGGCCCAGGTACAGAAGAAGTCCCATGGCAGTCAAAAGAATGGCTCCTGCCGTCATATTCTTCCGGACCCCAGTTCTTTCCTCTATTCCCCTTCCCCAGGTATCCCTGTGAAGGCTCGCCCAGGCAGCTGCGCAGAAATAAAACAGGGCATCCAGATTAAGAAGGGGCATGGCCCAGTTCTTCCAAAGGCCAAAGGCCATGATTCCCAGGGCGGCGGCGCCCGTTAAATTTCCCCGCATCACAGTGTAAACCAGGGGTGCCAGCGCCACCAGAAGAATCAGCTGGAACAGATACCAGAACACCGGGTTATAGGAATAGCACACAAGGGCGTCAAAAAGCTGGGTCCCGTTAAAGGGTATGGGCGTCTTTCCCACCACTCCGGACAGGCCCGGCAGGCGGGTGGCCGCCACATACCCAATATAGTAAAGAAAATTCCACAAAAGATAGGGTAGTACCAGGCTTCTTATCCTGGAACGCCACTTTGGAATGAGCTTTTCCCAGCAAAA
Organism: Enterocloster sp. 210928-DFI.2.20; assembly: GCF_020554465.1. Lineage (NCBI taxonomy): Bacteria > Bacillati > Bacillota > Clostridia > Lachnospirales > Lachnospiraceae > Enterocloster > Enterocloster sp. 210928-DFI.2.20. The sequence goes on along the minus strand of NZ_JAJCHK010000012.1, from coordinate 131,107 downwards.
ACCGCGAAAAAACAGATAGGAGGACACCATGAAAAATCCCGGCACCGCTATCTGTCCCAGTCTCTCTCCCAGTATGCGCTCTATCCCTGCAACCTTAAGGGCAGCCTCCGGGGTCCCCATAAACAGCTCCCCATTAAAAGAGTGCACCCACACCACAAGCAGGCTGAACAGGAATGTAAGCCAGTAAATCTTGTCGCGGAACTGTTTTTCTTCCATATAGCATCTTCCCCCTGTCCCATCACAAATGTCGGAAATCCAAAAAGGCCGCCCCATGACCTGCCTTAAGCGCCGCAGCATGCCCCGGCAGGCAGATCTAGGAAAACGGCCTTTTATTCTTTACATTGCGTTCCTGTTAACTGCGGTACTGAGCCAGCAGCCGGTTGATCCGCTTGGTAGGCGTCAGCAAATCGCTCAGGGATGCGTCATGATTAAGGTTGTCGATAATGAGGGCAATATATTTGCTCATATCCACATTAATATAGTAAGGTCTCTCAAGAAGATCCGGAGTCTGATATACCAGGTTCGTGGTCAGTATCCGGTCAATGATTCCCTTATCATAATACTCGTCAAACTTTGTAAGTCCCCCTGTAAACAGACCAAACGTAGCGCACACAAAAACCTTCCTGGCTTTCCTGCGCTTCAGCTCCTTGGCCACATCCATGACACTCTCACCAGAGGAAATCATGTCGTCGATGATGAGCACATCCTTCCCCTCCACGCTGGCTCCCAGGAACTCATGGGCCACGATGGGGTTGCGGCCGCCCACGATTTTCGTGTAATCGCGGCGCTTATAGAACATACCCATGTCCAGCCCCAGCATGTTGGCAAAATACACGGCTCTTCCCGTGCCGCCCTCATCCGGACTGATGACCATCATATGGCTGCTGTCAATCTGCAAATCTGTCTCATTCTTTAAAAGATATTTTAAGAACTGGTAGATGGGCTGAACTGTCTCAAAGCCCCGTAAAGGAATGGCGTTCTGGACCCTGGGGTCGTGGGCATCAAAGGTAATGATATTCTCCACTCCCATATTCACCAGTTCCTTGAGCGCCAGGGCGCAGTCCAGGGATTCCCTCCCGGAACGCCTGTGCTGGCGGCTCTCATATAAAAACGGCATAATCACATTAATCCTGTGGGCCTTGCCTGCTGCCGCTGCAATCACACGCTTCAAATCCTGAAAATGGTCGTCCGGTGACATATGGTTGGTCATACCGAACAGGGAATAGGTCAGACTGTAGTTGCATATATCTACCATGATATATAAGTCGTCGCCCCTTATGGACTCTGTCACAAGTCCCTTGCCCTCTCCCGTGCCAAACCTGGGGGTTACGGCATTGATGATGTAGGAATCTCTCTGATATCCGGAAAATGCGATGGTAGACTTGTGCTCGCTTTCCCTCTCCCGTCTCCAGTCCACCAGATAGGCATTCACCTTATCGCCCAACTCCGTACAGCTCTTTAACGGAATCAGTCCCAACGGACCCACGGGAATGGTTTCAATGATTTTCTCCTCATATAACATGGTTAACATCCTCCTGTTTTTTGCCGGAGGCCTTCTTACCCGGACCGGCATATACTTTTATACCATCATTCTCCATGGTTCGTCAAGGCCCTTGTACCCCAGAAATGCCCTAATTATACGTTACTTTTTTAACAGTCTGATATCTCCTCCATATAATGGGATAATCCTGTATCCGCTCATAATCCTGGATGTAACACGGTCTGTATAGGAATCCCTGAGCCGGGCCAGGGTCAGGTTGGTGGATATGATGGTGGAACGGCTCATGTTCATCCGCTCATTGATGCAGTAAAACAGCTGGGAGGAAGTAAAGCTGTTGTTTAACTCCGTTCCCAGATCATCAATGATGAGAAGATCACAGTCCAGGATAAACCGGTACATGTCCTTCATGTCCTCCGCATTATCATAATCAAATTTATTCCTGGAAAATACATCAAAGAGATCGCTGGCTGTCAGATAGATGACAGAATGGAAATCATCCATCAGCTCCCTTGCAATACAGTTGGTGAGAAATGTCTTTCCCACACCAGTGCTTCCTGTAAACAGGAGATTATCATGTTTCTTATCAAAGTCACGGACAAACTCCCTGCATCCCGCCACTACCCGGCGCATGTAGGCCGCATTGGTAATACCCAGCTGGGGAAGTATCTCCGTATCATCGTAGTACTCATAACTCAGGGCATTAAAATTCTCCCGCTCCAGAACATCCTCCAGATTGGACTGGGCATGGAGCAGCTTCATCTGGGCCTGAAGGAAACAATGGCACTTACGGCCGTCTATCAGTCCCGTATCCCTACAGTCCGGACAGCGGTAATGAAGCTCCAGGTAATCGTCAGGATAGCCCGCAGCCCTGATAATAAGCGACTTCTGCTCCCGCAGATCCTTAAGGTCTTCCTTCAGCCTGTCCAGGACACTCTTATCCCCTTCCAGCAGCTTTTTGGCGCACGCCACGGAACGCTCTGCGATTTCCGCTTCCAGCTGCCTTACTACCGGCAGCCTGGCATAAATCTCTTGGCGCCGCTCCTCCAGTTTGTGGTGGTTTTCGATCTGCTGCCTTCCATACTCCCTCATGATTGCGTCATACTGGGAATTGCTCAGTGCCATGGTTCACTCTCCTTATGTGTATTAGGGCTGCTGCCCCACCCACTCCTTTACCTGCTTTAAGACCAGAGCATCATAGTCAGTATCCCTCTGCTTGAAATTATGAAACTGGTTGGATGAATTCTTCCTGGCTCCTGAGCCCTGCCTGGCTGACGAGACGCCGGAGTCATACTTCTGCAGCCTCTTCTCCCTGGATTCACCGCTCTCCTCCCTGGCAGCCGTGCGCTTTGCGTCCAGGTCCTTTATATCAGCCAGGCCCCGGACGCCGGCCTTCTGCCAGTCTGACAAAATCTTGTCCGCATACTGGAAGCTGGGGTTGTGGATGGCCGTAATAGTCCTGCTGCACGCTTCCAATACCACTTCCCTGGAAAATCCATAGTCCCTGAACCATTTGTCCATCAGCTTCTGCTCCGGTGCAGCCGGCTTCCTGTTATTGATGCCAAATGCCTTCATAACCGCAAAGGAATCACGGTTGTAGGAAGCGCTGTAATCCTTGGCCTCCAGCGCTGTCCTTATTCCCTTCTCATGCCAGCTCATGGCCACGGTCTCCATGTAACGCACCGATATGTGGCCGTTCTGCACACAGTATTCCACCAGATACTCCAAGAGCTCGCTGCTCATGGATAAGCCCTCATACAGATAGGCAAACACCTGGCAGTCTCTGGGAGTAAATACTTTATTCATGTACTTCTGGGCAATATAGAGAAGCTGGGAAAACTCCTCGTCCTGAGCCAGACGGTTTACCTGCTCCGTGGAATACACCGGAATACAGCCGTCCTCCTGGCCCGTGGTTTCTGTGCGCTCCCGGACAACGGCCGGCTCCTGAACAACGGCCGGTTCCCGCATGCCTGTCATGCCCCGTACCTCTGCACGCCCTGCGGTCCCGGTTTCCCGCTGAAACGGCTCAACCCGCAAATCAGGGACCGCTGCCTGTCCCCCATCCTGCCCACGGGTAAAGGTATGGCCTCCTGACTCCGGGCGGACCGGTTCACCCTGAACCGGCTGTCCCTGTTCAGAGGCAGCCAGCACTCCCGCCTTCTTCCAATAGGAGAGGGCTCTGCGAACATCTGACTCCGTATGGTTTAAGGCATCCGCAATCAACTCTATGGTGATATCCTCCCCCTGATGACGGAGCACATAGAGGTACACCTTCACATATTCGCCGTTGGCAGCAGCCATATATGTATCAATGAATTCATTGGCCACAGCCGTGACCGGAACACTCCATCTATCCTTCATATTTCCACCCATCCCTACCACTCCTTGCTTCATTCTATCATAACACATCCACTGCCAAAAGAAAATAGGCGCGGTTTTGCACACTCTTTGTTGTGGATAATGTGGATAATGTGGAAAAATGGTGGACATAACTGTCCCCGTTCTTCATAAAACTCCATTTTTACCGTATAAATCCAAGATTTTTTAAATCGTGCGACATTTTTTTATGTTAATCAAAAAATCCACATAGTTTCTTTACATAAAATGTTGAAAACTATGTGGATAATGTGGATAACTATTGTCCTAACAGCTTTTCTCCTACTTTTACAATGTCTCCGGCCCCCATAGTTATCAACAAATCGCCGTTCATACAATTTTCCAAAATAAATGTTTCAATCTCGTCAAAGGACGGAATATAATGGGCCTTCGTGCCCAGCTTCTCAATCCGGTCCGCCACATCCCGGGAGCTGACCCCCAGGGTATCTGTCTCCCGGGCTGCATAAATATCAGCCAGAACCACTTCATCCGCAGCGGACAGAGCTTCCGCAAACTGGTCCAGAAACGCCCTGGTTCTGGTATAAGTATGGGGCTGGAACACACACCACAGCTTCCTGTGGGGATAATTCCTGGCCGCCGCCAGGGTTGCCTTTATCTCCTGTGGGTGATGGGCATAGTCGTCAATGACCGTAACACCTGCCACCTCTCCCTTTTTCTCAAACCGTCTGTCCGTGCCAGTAAATCTCCCCAGCCCCGACATAATGGCGTCAAATCCGACCCCCAGCTCCAGTGCGATGGCAATGGCTGCCAGGGAATTATATACATTGTGCTCTCCCGTGACGCCAAGGGTGATGCGGGTCACTGTCTCTCCCTGGACTACCAGGTCATAGGATGGCCTGGCAAACCCGTCATATGTTATGTTACGGGCCGTGTAGGTACTGGAAAGATCCTTTCCGAAGGTAACCACCCTGCACCTAAGTCCCCTGGTGATTTCCTCCACCTTCTCGATTCCGCTGTTCACCACCAAAAGTCCTTTTGCGGGAAGCTTCTCGGCAAACAAACGGAAGGAATGGCGTATGTCCTCAATATCCTTAAAGAAGTCCAGATGGTCCTCCTCAACATTCAGTATAACCTCCATGGTGGGATAAAAGGACAGGAAACTGTTGGTATATTCACAGGCTTCTGTCACAAACAAATCAGGACCGCCCACACGGATGTTGCCTCCTATGTCCTTTAAAATACCTCCCACGGAGATGGTGGGATCCAGATCGCCTGCCAGGAGAATATCCGTGAGCATGGACGTGGTTGTGGTCTTGCCATGGGTTCCTGAAATAGCTATGGCTTCTTTGTAATTGCGCATCAGCTCCCCTAAAAGCTCTGCCCTGGAAAGCATGGGAAGCCCTTGATCCCTGGCCGCTCTGAACTCCGGGTTATCTTCATGGATGGCTGCCGTGTACACCACTACGCTGATTCCCGGCTCCCTCTCAATATTGGCCGCCCTCTGTCCGTAATATACCCTTGCTCCCTTCGTTTCAAGATGCTCTGTAAGAGCTGTCTCATGGGAATCGGAGCCGGATATGGAAAATCCCTCATCCAAAAGGATTTCCGCCAGGCCGCTCATGCTGATGCCTCCGATCCCGATAAAGTGTACATGTTCTGGTTTATTAAAATCTATCTGATACATAATCAATAATCCTTCCCTGTGCCTGTCATACATTTTCCTGCACAAAAATATCTCTTCCTTATTATATCAAAAAAAACCTGAAAAGCTATATGAAAAATGGAGAAATACCGGCTCCCCGGCACTCCTCCTTGACAGACCTGATATAGGATATGCGCTTTGACCGCGGCTTGAGCCTGCTCACCCTCTATCCAAAGCGTTTTTGCACATTAAAAAGGAGAGGCGCCATGTTCCGCTCCTCTCCTGATTGATTCCTATGTTTATCTCCTTATCTCCTGACAGCGATTATGCTGCCTGCTGCCTGAAAACCAGGTTCTTATACCGCTCAAGTGTAATCAGCAGCGCATTGCCCAGCACGCCGATTGCCAGAATCTCTCCGATACCCACTGTCACCATTGCCAAAAGAATCATATCCTCAGAACCATAGGCATATCTTAACACCCATGGAATGATAATGGTGTTAGCCATAATTGGAGGAATGCACACGCACCATTTATGCTTTCTCAGATACCATGAACCGGCTGCGCCAATTAACGTGGCCAGGCTTCCGAATACCACGTCCAGCGGCATGGCCCCGCAGAGCAGGTTGGAAAGCAGGCATCCTGCGAATAGTCCGGGCACAGCTGCCGGCGTAAAGAACGGCAGTATACAAAGGGCCTCCGCGATTCTGAACTGGACCGGGCCGAAGCTGATTGGAGCAAATACCATGGTAAGCGCCACATAGATGGCTGCAATCATGGCCCCCTGGGCCAGTCCGTACAGTTTCCTGTTGTTTTGTCTCATATTCTGTTGTCTCCTTTAGTTTTGTTTTAGGTGTGGAAGGTCTCGAACACACCGGTCGTTTGTTGTGAAATCCCTGGAAGTGCCGGGTTTTCACGGCCTTATTGCTGTTAATGGGATTGCAGGTGACAGGTGTCTGCGCTGTTTTTACAATCCCGCCAACTGATAAAGTATAACATCAGGCGCCATGATTTTCAAGACTTATTTAAGAGTAACCTGGCTATTAATCTGGCTATCCTTCCTCTGCCAGTAAAGCTGCCCCAATTAACCCGGCATCATCACCAAAGGCTGCAAATTTTACTTTTAAGTTTTCCGGACAGAGTACATAACGTTTTGCCTTTTCAAATATTTTCTCTACAAAATCCGGATTGTGCAGTGCTACCGACCCTCCAATAATTATGATATCCGGATCAATCGTACATGTAATATTGCCAATACCTTTTGCCAGTTTTTCCGCAGCATCCTCTATAATCTTTAAGGCCCTCACATCCAGTCTTCGGTATCTCTCAAACAATTCTGATGTTGACATTTGTCTCCCATACGTTTCCGATGCAATCCTCTGAAGACCGCTTCCGCTGCTTTGCTCATTCAATGAACCCGCATTGGCATTTTTATGGCAATAACTGTCGTCATTCACTACCATATTCCAAAATTCAGCCGCATTGGAGTTCGCTCCAATCACCAGTTTATCCTGATACACATATGCCCCTCCAATTCCCGTGGATATTCCCATAAACACCACAGATTCATAGCCAGCTCCTGCCCCCGCCCTTGCTTCTGCTAATCCAGCCAAATTAGCATCATTATTTAATGTAGTGCATATCCCCGTCCGTTCCTCCACATACTTTACAATCTCAAATCCATCCCAGCCAATCAGATTTGGCGGGCATAAAAGTTTACCTAACCTTATATCCATAGTTCCGGGGCACCCTATTACAATCCGCTTATACTGGTATGGTTTACTAAGAATAAAATCAATAAGCTTATCCATATTAAAGGCAGCTGTTATCCCCTTATCATTTTCAGTCCGATAGCTGTCAGTCATATTTCTTGCCTCGTCAAATATAGCTGCCCGAAGCTGCGTACCCCCGATATCAAATCCAACTGTTTTCATACCTTCCTCCTGAAATGATGCGCCAGCGTGTGCATAAAACTTCCTAGCAATCTGACATTGTCTTTCCCGTTCCGCACAATTGCTCAAAATCAGAAACAAACCGTTCTACGGCGGCCGTTACACATTCATTTTTTATCATCCCCTCCATAATGTCCGGTGCAATAGTAGAAGCACCAACTCCATACTCGCACAATTCCAATATCTGCTGTGAATTCTTAAAACTGGCTGCAAGTACTTCTGTCCTCATACCATTTCTTTTGAAAATATCATGAATATCTTTAGCTGTTTTCAATCCATCTGCACCCAGATTATCTATACGGTTCACATAGGGTGCCGTATAATCGGCTCCAGCTTTGCCTGCCAGGAAAGCCTGCATACGGGTATAGACAGCAGTGGCTGTCACATTCACCCCTTCCATCTTCAGTGCCTTTATTGCCTTAAGCCCTTCTCTTGTAACAGGAACTTTAATATATGTATTCTCGCCCAATTCCTTTAAAATTCTGCGGGCATCCTCAAGCATTCCTTCTGCATAGCCCGCAACAACCTGCACATGAAGTTCTGCTTCCTGACCTATGTATTCCCGAATTCCTTTTAAGATTTCAAAGGGCGGTTTTCTGGTTTTTGCAAGTATTGTGGGATTGGTGGTAACGCCGTCTACAGAATAAACACCGTATATTTCCCGTATCTTTTCCAAATCTGCATCATCAATTAAAATTTTCATATTTCTTGTCCTTTCATCCTTTTTATGGTTATATCACATTTATCACTCCGTTAGCCCTGGCAATCTCCTTCTTTTTCTCCAGTTCCTGGCGAGAATATGCCTGAGGATTATTCTTGAAACAATAGGCTTTATCCACAAGCTGATACTTTGCTTCCGCCAATGGATTATAGTTCAACAGTTCATAAAAAACCCCTTTGTAGATCCCCGATATGAAACTGCTGATACCTGCAATATTTTCCCGGCTTGTGGTAAGTCCCGGGATCATGGGTGTGCGAATAATCACACTATCCCTCTTCTCACCTTCCAACAGCAGACGGATATGGCCTTTGATACGTTCATTACACACACCTGTGTATTTTTTATGTGTTTTTGAATCAAATATCTTAAAATCAGCATAAATCAAATCCACCAATGGAATTACAGATTCAAGAATCTCTGTATCTACATATAAAGCACTCTCTATTGCTGTATGTACCTTTCTTTTTCTCATTTCTTTGAGAAACGGAATCAGAAAATCCGGTTGGCTCAACGGTTCTCCTCCTGAAAGGGTTACCCCTCCCCCATACCGGTAAAATGGGGCATCCTTCATAACGGCTTCCGCCGCCTGACTGACAGTCATGACTATACTATCCCACCGGATTGCACCTGACGGGCACTCTTCTATGATGTACTCCCAGTCCTCCTTCCTAGTGGCATCAAGCCTTATCTGATTCCCTTCCTTTACGATGCCCCCATGCTCCGCAAACCGGCAGCAGGTTCCGCATCCAATACACCTGTTTGAGAAATAGATAGGCCTAACCCTTGTGCTGATTCCTTCAGGATTATGGCACCATACACATGATAGAGGGCATCCTTTTAAAAATACAGTGGTACGAATACCTTCCCCATCGTGAGTGGAAAAACGGCGGATATCAAATATAGTTCCTGTATTTTCATTCATGATTCTCCTCCTGCCAATTCCCTCCCCTGTTTTCTTTCACTGATTAACATGCCCATCATATACCTGCATAACTGGTTCTTGCAATTATTTCATCCTGTAATTCCTCTGCCAGTTCTGTAAAATACGCAGTATAACCAGCCACCCTCACTGTGAGGCTGTGATACTGTTCCGGTTTTTCCTTTGCCGATATCAAATCTTCTCTGCGTACAACATTAAACTGTATATGTGGTATCTCTAAATCAACAAAGGTTCTAAGAAACCGGGCAAACTGATCCACGCCCTGCTCTGTTTCAAAAAATTCCGGCAAAAATTTCATGTTCAGCAATCCGCCGTTGCTGGTCAGACTTTTATCCAGCCTGGAAACAGATTTAAGTACTGCCGTTGGGCCCTGGGTATCCCGTCCATACACAGGCGACATGCCTCCATCAGCCAACGGTGTACCTGCATGCCTTCCATCTGGCGAAGCCCCCACATTCTCTCCCATAGGAACATGGGCTGATACAGTGTACATACCAGTATGGTATGTTCCTCCTCTGTAATTTCTATACCTGGATAAACGGTCTCTGAATCGCTCAGCCCATTTAGCTCCCATCCGGTCCACCCACTCCACATCATTTCCATATTTAGGCGCTTTATATAATAAAATGGCACGCATGGTTTCCCATCCCTTAAAATCTGAATAAAGGGCTTCTAAAAGCTCCGCCGCCGTTATCCTGCGCTCATCATATACAAGCTTCTTAAGTGCTGCCAGGCTGTCTGCCAGATTAGCAACCTGAATCATCTGAATACCCGAGAAATTATAGCAAGCCCCCCCTGCGGTTACATCCATACCCTTTTCAATGCATCCATTGATAACAGCGGAAAGGAAGGGTGTGGGAAGAAGTTCCATATGAGCCTTCTCCACATCTTCACAGACCTTTACCATTAAATCTATATATTCTTCAAGATATTTTAAAAATACATCTTCAAGTTCCTGGAATGTTCTATAATGCCGTAAATCTCCATAATACGGAGCCATCTGCTTTCCAGTCAGCAGACACCTGCCTCCTGTCAATGCCAGTTCCAGAACCTTGTTCAGATTAAACATAGCTGCATCGCTCCACCCCAAATTATTACCCTGAGTGGTCAGCTCCACACATCCTACAATAGCATAATCCATAGCATCCTTTTCTTCTATACCAATTCCTTTAAGGGCAGGGATCACTGCTTCATCATTAAAAAACTGCGGCATTCCGCTTCCCTTAGCAACTACCCTTACAGCCTGTTTTAATAATTCATCTCCTGTTTTCCGATGAAGTCTTACGGACAAATTGGGCTGCGGCATTCCCAAATGCTCCTGGGCTTTCAGCATCAGAAAAGACAGCTCATTGACAAAATCCCTCCCCTCTTTATCCTGACCCCCCACCGCAACATTAAAGCCAATTGGAAATCCTGCAAAGTATTTTGCACTGTTTCTGTTCCTCATATAAACAATCTCATTAAACTTAATCCACAGGCATTCTATGATTTCCAATGCTCTTTGCCTGTCAAGGCGACCTTCTCTCCTGTCCTTATCATAATATTCCCATAACAGTTCATCCAATCTTCCCGGCGAAAATGAAGAGGCATTGGATTCCATATGCAGAATTACAAACAGGAACCATAGTGATTGAACAGCCTCATGAAACGTTTCCGGAGGCTGTTCAGAAATTCTGCCACAAATACGGGCCAGTTCCAGAAGTTCTGTTTTTCTGTGAGACGGGATACTATAAGACACATTCAAGCCCTGTGCCATCTGCTCCAAAAGCATCTGATACCGCCCCATGAAATGAATGGCTCCTGTCATCACAATGGAAACACTTTCATAAAAAATCTTTTGTTCTCCTACGGCCGTTTTAAGACATTGGTCTGCCTCCTGCCTGATTCCAGCAGGCCCTTTATGAAGCCATTTGCTGCAATCCGGACAGATATGCCCCTGGGCATGATCCTTCTGATTGATTTTCACGACTTTTGCTATGCGGTCAATCTCACTGCCGCAGCGCTGCCTTAGCACATTTTCCAGTGACTTCCCCTTCCAATATGGCTTAATCACTTCCCGAAAATATGCAATATCCTCCTGCCGGACTTGAAAGGGATCCTGGGCCCTGCCCGGGAGGCTTTCAAATTCCTGGTCAATCCAAGAAATGCCGCTCTCAGGAAAGACAACACCTTGTCTGACTCCCTCTGTCCGATTCCCCACAACCAGTTCTTCCGGTTCTGCATGAATCTCCATCTGCTCCAATGCTGCCTTTAATGCCAGGGCACGCGTAAGTATTCTTGGCTTACCCTCATTTGCTTTGTATGTATCTGTAATAATCTTAGCCTGTTCAATGGACACATACCTTGGCTCCGTTAATACTTTTTCTTTTAAAATACATATGCGAGTACTCATAATCAGATTTTTCATATTCGCCGCCCCTGCCAATTCTCCGCATTATTATTATTTATTATTTTTTTATCCTGTTTATTCTGTTTTCAGTATATTCTTTATTACCTGTTCTGTCAATATTTTTATTATTTAATATATATTTATTATTATTATTTATTGTTTGTTATCATTATTTAAAAAACATGCTTCTGCCATCAAGACAAAAGCATGTTTCCTTCTATAATTTACAGCCATTCAAAATTATATTCTATTAACTTCTCCTCTATATCGGAGGGCGGCGCACTCTCCAAGATGGCCCCTGAAAAATTATCAAGTCCTGCATATTTATATGTTCCATCTGCATTAAATTTCCTGGTTTCCAACATCATGTATGCAGCTTTGCTCCTGTTCAGGGCCGCTCTTTTGGTAATCCCATCCTCCACCATATAGGTGGAGACACTGTTATCAAAGACATCAACACCAACTGCTCCCATAAATGCAAGATCAAACCGAAAATCTTCAAGCTGTCTGTCTGTAAGACTCCCCGTAAAACCATCTCTTCCACTGCTAAAGGAACCTCCCAGCATTATAAGCCTTGATACAGTAGGTACCATAAATTCCAGCATGATATCCACCATATTGGTGACCACGATAATATTTAACGTTGATTTCACGATAAGTCTGGCTAATTCCAGATTTGCGGTCGAAATATCCAGAAACACCATATCATCATCTTTAATCAGCTTCATTGCCTTAGAGGCAATCATCTGCTTTGCTTGCGTGTTTCTGTCCTTTCTCTGTGACACATTCAGATCATGGAGATTAACTCTTTTCCTCATGGCTCCTCCATATGTCTTTTTAAGCAAACCTTTTCTTTCAAGGATAGTCAAATCCTTGCGTATGCTGTCCTCTGTAATCTGAAATAACTCACTGAGTTCCTTTACACGCACAGAGCCATTCCGATTAACAAGTGCCACAATCTGTTCATGCCGTTCTTCTGCAAACATATATCATTGCCCCCGTTTATTACTTTTTCACAATTATATCATATTTCTTATTGTTGTGCACAGAAATATTCCTGTAAATGGTTTATACACAATAAAAGTAATATTCGAATTTACAATGACGTTTCATTTAAACGTTTAACTAACCCTTATAATTAAACAGACCCAGCGCCGCCCATTTCCTGTCCAACTTCCTCCATTACTTCTCTCCATAGACTGAATCTTGGCAGGGAACCTTCCCCCCATCCGCATCCGCCGGATATAACAGTTTTTGGTCCTCCCTGTCTCAGGGCATCACAAACCTTCTCTTTAATATGGGCCTTTACAATTTCCCTGTCATCTCCTTTGAAATCATCTGACGGAAGATAACGGGCAGCCGGATCCCTGTACCCAAACTCGTTAGCATGCTTTAATCCGCCTACCAGCACTTTATCCGTCAGATTTCTCATCTCACCAATGGAATGCATGGCCGGATCTTGATCTGACCAATTAAAGGCGTCTACCGGATAATCCAGGAACCACTCTGAAGTGGCTGCATCCCCATGACACACATGAGCCATGTTAAACCATGTCCTGTTCTTAACCGCCTCAATATTTCGTATATCATATTTCTTGCCAAATTCCTCAAACATTTCTTTCCCCATCAGCTTAGCCATTCCACACTGATATCCAAAAAAGAATCCTGATGCTCCCGCATCCAGAAAAGCTTCCATAAGCTTTTCATTCGTCTCCGCGATCATCTCAAGAGCTGGCCTGCAGTATTTCTCCGAATGTATAAAGTGGGACACAATCGTTTCCTGTCGGAAATAACCGCCTGTCATTTCCCCCATCCATATAAATGGGCTGAATATAGTAGGCAGAACCGGCACCTCTCCCTGAAAATGGTCACATATCCGTTTACATGCCTCGACCTCTCTGCCAAGAGCACCTTTTTTTACATCCGGAGCCTTCAGCCTTGCCCATTCATGAGGATCGTTTACCGCATTCACCGTTACATTAAGCCAGGTATCATCCATAATATGTGCTGCAGGCTTTATCTTCTGCCCAAAATCTTCTGTAAAATACATTCCATTTGACATAAGTTTGATAAAATCAAATTGGTAGCTGTTCTGGTATGCAATTGTAGCCTCCGTAAAATCCTTTACATTTCTGTCAACCAAGCTCATGTGCGGCCCCCATGCTGTATACGCAGGACGGTCCAGAATCCGTCCTTCCTTTACTGCTTTCAGCCTCTGAGTATGTGTAATCATAACTTACCTCCTGTTAATATAATATATTTATTCCTCAACAAGGCCTCCGAAATAAGCCTGTTGAACTTTATCTGATTCAAGCAGCGCCTGAGCCGTATCAGACAATACAACCTTACCTGTCTCCAATACATAGGCTCTGTGTGAATGTTTTAATGCTACTTTGGCATTCTGTTCCACCAACAAAATGGTGGTACCCAGCTCGTTAATCCGCTTTATTTCCCTGAAAATCTCGTTAATTATAAGAGGTGCAAGCCCCAGGGAAGGCTCATCCAAAAGCAGCAGTTCAGGCTGTCCCATCATCGCCCTTCCGAGGGCCAGCATCTGCTGTTCACCGCCCGAAAGCGTTCCGGCCACCTGACTCTCACGATCCTTTAGTTTTGGAAACAGGTCATAGACAAGTCCCATACTTGTCTTAACTGTGGAATCGGATCTGGAATACGCTCCCATCAACAGATTATCCTTAACCGTAAATTCAGGAAATATCTGGCGTCCTTCAGGTGACAGGATAATCCGTTTATGTACAATAACCCGGGTATCTTTGTTGGTGATATTATCTCCATTAAACGTAATCGTCCCCTGGTCGCATCGTTTTAGGCCCATGATAGTTTTCATGATTGTACTTTTTCCTGCTCCGTTGGCTCCTATCAGAGTGATGATTTCACCTTTATCAACCGTCAGATTTATCCCCTTTAATGCCCGAATGCTGCCATAATTAACACTTACATTCTTCAACTCCAACAAAGGCATCACAATCACTCCTTTCCCAGATAAGCTTCCACAACTGCGGGATTTGCCTTTACCTCTGAGGGCGTTCCGCTTCCAATCAGTCTTCCGTTATCTAATACATAAATACGTTCACAGATATTCATGACAAACTTCATATCATGCTCAATTAGAAGTACGGTGTATCCCTGACGTTTCAGTTCTCCAATAGTCAACCTCAAGGTTTCCGTCTCAGACTCGTTCATACCGGCTGCGGGTTCATCCAGCAAAAGGAGTCTGGGGTTACTGGCCAAAGCCCTGGCTATCTCCAGGTCCCGCTGTGACCCATAAGGCAGGCTGGTTGCCATTTCATATCTTAAGTCCTGCAGTTCGAACAGCCGCAGCAGATCAACTGCCTTCTTTTCACATTCCTCCATCTCCTTTCTCTTTGCCCTGGTATTGAATATGGCAGTAAGGAGATTTGTCTTTGTTCTGGTATGCATCCCGATGAGTACATTGTCAAGGACCGTCATTCTGCGGAAAAGTCTTATATTTTGAAAAGTTCTGGCAAATCCCAGCTCTGTAACTTTATATGGTTTCCATCCCGTTATATCCTTTCCCAGCATCTCCACTCGTCCCTCAGTGGGATTATAGATACCGGTGATACAGTTAAACAGCGTAGATTTGCCTGCTCCATTAGGTCCAATGATTCCAACAATCTCTCCCTCATTGACACACATATCCACATGTTCCAGAGCTACCAGCCCTCCAAAGCGCTGAGTTAGATTCTTAACATTTAACACCTGACTCATGGCCATCCCCTCCTGTATCTGAATCAGCCTTCCATGCCATTCTCTGACTGATATACTTAAAGTTCACGGCGCCGAATAACCCCTGGGGCCTTACCAGCATGAGCACTACCAAAAGCACACCATAAATCAGCTGCCGGTACAGCGAAAAACTTCTCAGCAGTTCCGGTATAACCGACAGGACAATGGCACCTAAAAAGCTTCCGAAGGTGCTTCCCAAACCGCCGAATATGACCATGACCAACATTTCATTGGATTTTGTGGAGGCAAAATTCGTAGGGTCAATATATCCTGTATACTGTGCGTAAAACGCTCCTGCCAGCCCTGCCATCATGGAAGAAATCACAAAGATCATCACCTTGTATTTGAATACATGGATTCCCATGGATTCAGCAGCCAGCTCATCATCCCTTATTGCCAATACTGCATTTCCGATCCTGGAGTTCATGATATTATGGACAATCACACCGCATACAATCACACAAGCCAGAATGAACAGGTATAATTGTGTTTGAGACTTAATCTCAAATCCAAAGAATTCCGGTTTCTTGATAGCCATAATACCCAGAGGTCCCCTGGTGACGCTCATCCAGTTCAGCTCCACAATTCGGATAATCTCGCAGAACACCATAGTGACAATGGTAAAATAGTAACCATTTAATCTCAGTACAGGCATACCCAGAAAAACACCGAAAAGGCCAGACATAAGAACTGCTGCCGGTAGTGTCACCTGGGATGGCAGCCCCATTTTTGTGCAGAGGATAGCCGCTGTATATGCACCGATTCCAAAGAAAGCCGCATGGCCAAAGGACATCTGCCCCAGCATTCCGCTGAGCATATTAAGGCTCAACGCCAGAATTACATACATCAATGCGATTGTAGCGATTCTGATAACATATTGTGATTTGAACAGAAATGGAAATACAACTGCCAGGACAAGCGTCATTCCCATAAGTGGGTACTTATAACGAATCAGAATACAACTGAATTTTTCTAACATTCCGCTTCTCCCTTCTACACTTTATTAATCTGTTTCTTGCCAAACAATCCCACAGGACGGAATAGCAAAATCACAATCAAAACAGTGAACGCAATGGCATCCCGGTATCCGGAACTCATATACCCAGCTACAATTGTTTCAATAACTCCCATGCAAAGTCCACCCACCACAGCGCCTGGCAGCACACCCACTCCACCCAGAATAGCTGACGCGAATATCTTCATACCAATCATGGCACCCATAGTAGAATCAATTGCCTGGTAGTACATACCAACCATAGTACCTGATATGCAGGCCAGCACCCCGCTGCATATAAACGTAAAGGATATAACTCCGTTTATATTCACACCCATCAATTTGGCTGCCTCCATATTTTGACTTGTACTGAGCATAGCCTTTCCCAACTTTGTTTTATACACAATCAGTGACAAAACTGTCATGAGAATGAAAGCTACTGCCAATATAATGACCTGTGTCCAGCTCACTACTGCATTTCCTATATAAAATCGCCCCAAATCCAGTTTGTTTGGAAAAGATTTCGTCTCACTTCCGAAAAACAGCATGACAAAATTATCCATGATCATTGACATACCCAGAGTGGTGATTAAAGCCGAAAGATTAGGCGCATGCTTTTTCCTCAGGTACCGCAGCGCAAACCGCTCCAGACAATATCCTGCTGTTCCGGTCAGAATCAAGCTCAGCAAGAATGCCACCACAAAGTTACCAGTCAGAAGGTAGAGCATAAGGGACAGATAAGCTCCCAGCATGTACAGCGAACCATTGGCAAAGTTGGTCAGTTTGATCACACCGAATACCATTGAAAATCCAATGGCTACCAGAGCATATGTACTGCCAATTGTCAGTCCATTTATCAATTGCTGCAAAAACATACTCTTCTCCTATCCGCCAAAGGCTATTGGTCTACTCTCACAAAGTCCCCGTCTTTTAACTCGTACACATAAATACCCTTTATCATTTCTTTGCTTTCATTAAATGCCATGTTGTAACCAGATACCCCATTGAATTCCCGGATGGAGGCAATCTCCTGGCGCAGCGCTTCGCTGTCAGTCCCCACCTTTTTGATACAGTCTAACAGAATATTGGTAGTATCAAATGCCTGGGCAGCAAATCCGTCCGGAACCTCTCCATATTTTTCCTTGAAAGCAGTGATAAATGTCCTGGTCTTATCGTCCAGTCCTTCTGTATCTTCTACATTATCTGAAAAATAAGGTATGCTGCTGAGTATTAAAGCTCCATCCGCTTTATCTCCCACAATATCCAACAGTTCCTTTTTAAGGCACATTCCCGGCCCCACAAGCTGTGCGCTGATATCAAGGCTTTTCGCCTGAATAAATATTTGAGAAGCTTCATTATAAGCCGCACTTGCATATATAATTTCAGCTCCTTTATTTTTCACATTTGATAATATAGGTGTGAAGTCCTTGGTAGAGCCTGTAATAAAGGCCTCTTTAGCAACCACCTCTCCTCCCAGGTTTTCCCACTCATTTGCAAATAAATCTGTTGCCAGAACTCCCTGGTCCGTATTCTGATAGATGATAGCCAGCTTCTTACCGCCTGTAATCTTATATAATTCCTTGGCAAATTCAGAACCTTCATATTTCTGGCTCATGACACAGGAAAACATAAACTCTCCCATGCCCGGAAAATCCGTATGCGATGCTGCCGGACTTACCAGCAACAGCTTGTTTGATTCAAAAATAGGTGCTGCTGCCATGGCGCAGGAGGATGCATAGCTTCCTAAGCCTGCTATCACTGATGAGTCGGACACGATTTTATTGGCTACATTTACGGCTTCTGTCGCATCCCCTTTATCATCATTGAATTCCGTAATATAATCAGTTCCATTTTCCTTATTAAACAATTCCACCGCAAGCTCAGAGCCCCTCATAAGCATCTCTCCATACTGCATATTATCCCCTGTCAGCGGAAAGAAATAGGCCAGTTTATTCTTGCCGGCAGTATCTCCTCCTGAATCCGCACCGGTTCCTTCCTGGACATCATTTCCCGTTTTTCCACCAGCACTGGTTACCGCATCCGAGGTCCCCGCTCCCTGATTCTGGCTGCATCCGGCTAAAATAGCTCCACCGCAGCAGACCACACTTAACATCAACGCCAGCATCCTTCTCTTCAACATCATAATCCTCCTTCATCTCTTTTATCATGATTTAAATATCTGTTCCAACGCTTTGTACATCGCCTCTGCCGGTGGCAGCTCCCCAGACCACATCTGAGCGGCCAAGGCCCCCTGATACACAAGCATACTAAGTCCATCAAAGGTCAATGCTCCCTTTTCTTTAGCCTTTTTTAGAAATAATGTTTCTGCCGGGTTTGTAATAATATCCTGTACAATCATCCCTTCCTTTATATTCTCATAACAGATATCAGGACACCCCGAATCCGGATACAGCCCTGAATTCGTAGCATTTATTAATATATCGCAATCCGGAATTTGGAGCCCCGGCACCCATTTGATAAATGAAGACTTGCAGCAATCCATATTCCGGATAACTCTGCAGAGCTCCTTTCCCGGCTCCTCTTTTCTAGCCGCTACTGTCAGTTCCTTTGCACCGGCCAGGGCACACTCAACCGCAATCGCTCTGGCCGCGCCGCCTGCTCCTAACAGGACAATACGTTTCCCCTCCAGGGACACCCCCCTCTTTTCCATTCCAATGACGAATCCTTTACCATCCGTATTATCCCCTATCAGTTCTCCATCTCTGTTAATCACCGTATTTATGGCACCTATGAGTCTTGCGCTTTCCGACAGGCGGTCCATATAAGCCACCGCTGCAATCTTGTGGGGTATGGTCAGATTCACCCCCTCGAATCCTAATGCCCGGATTCCCTCCAGGGCAGCTTTCAAATTTTCAGGCTTAACCTCCATCAGCTGATAACGCCATGGTATTCCTAAAGCTTTATATCCTGCCTCATACATTTCCGGTGACGGATTCTCATCAATGGGGTATCCCAGGGCTCCTGTCAGTCTCTGTCTGAAACATGTTTTCATATGCATAATCCTCCAAACAAGGTCATATTTATTTAGCAAAGTTAAGTGATGCACGTTTTAATACTCTAAAATGATTTGCGTTTAATCATCTGCATTTTAAGCTGATACTCTTTATAATCAGTCCCGCCATTTTTAATCCTCCCAACTAAAAGCTCTGCAGCCAGATGGCACATTTCATCCACAGGATGACGCAATACCGTCAATGGAGGGTTGGTAATTTCCGTCCAGGCATTGTCTCCAATCCCGACTAAAGCGAGTTCTTCCGGAACCTTAATTTGATGCTCCATAAGACACTTCATCACTCCGATCTGCATATTGCCATTACAGATTAAAAGAGCGGTCATAGTGCGGTCTTTTATCAGCCTCTCTGTCTCCTCATAAGCGATGACAGCATCTGACTCCCCTTCTTTGATTAATTCCGAATCTATCTCAAGACCATGTTCCTTCAGCGCCCGTATGTATCCCCGGAGACGGTCCTCGGTATTTGAAATGCCTGACTGTCCTTTTAAAATTCCGATTCTCTTATGCCCTGCCTTTATCATCTGGCTTACAGCATCATAGACTGCCTCTTCATTATTACCAGTCACGCAATCCGCTTCCAGACCATCGGCTTTCCGGTCAATCAGAACAATGGGCACCCTCCGTTTGGTTCCGTTCAGATAGGAATGATCTCCTGGTGCTGGAAACATTATGACGCCATCCACCTGTTCCTGGAAGAAGAGGTCCATTTGTTCCTTTTCAGTGGATACATTTTCATAGGAATATCCAAGTATGACCTGGTACCCCTTCTCACTGAGTACTTCATTGATATCGCTGATAATATCCACAGAAAAGTAGTTGGAGATATTGGGAACCAGCAGCCCAATCTTTTTACTCTCATTGCTTCTCAGGCTCTTTGCAAGATTATTAGGAATATATCCCAATTCATCTGCAGCCTTTTTTACCCTGTCCACTATCTCACTGGAGACATATCTTGTATTGTTAAATACATGTGAGACAGTTGCAGTAGATACTCCGGCGCTGTGCGCTACATCTTTAATCGTCGCTTTCATATTCTACTCCCCTTTTTTGGTTAATCGATTACGTAATCGTTTAACTTGATTAAATCATATTTTGTACTATTTGTCAATAATAATGTGATAATGCTTTTTAAATATTGCATATTATTTGTTTTTTTATCTCCCCCTCCTATTCTTTTGAGCAATTATTTTAATTTTTTTATATTTTAATTTATTTTTCTAATATTTTTGCACACATCTTTTCTCCCTGCTTTTCAAAAAATTGTATTTGTTCTAACCCCTATTTCCTGCATATCATTAACAGCTTCAACAAAATGAAGTGTATATCCCCATCTCACTTTTAACATATTCTTGTATTGACCTCCCAAATCATGCTATTATTTAAACAGCACACACAAGAGGTAAAACCATGAAACCAATATTCAAAAGCAGCCTAATCAAAGACGTTGTTATCAGCTATGTCTGTATGATTGTCTTCCCCGTCATGATTATCTTAGGCATGGTGTTTTTGTTGGCGGGAAGATACATCTACCGCGCCGCTACGGAGTCCGTGACCGTGACCCAGCAGGCAGTGCTGGAATTATACAAAGAAGAGACCCGCGGCTCGGCCCTGGCCCTGTCTCGGGTGGTCAATATGAACGGGGGCACCACCATACAGGATGCGTCAGGTTATGATACACAAAGACAGGAACAGGCCATGGAGCAGCTATATACCATGTATCAGATGCTGGCCGCACCTGAGTATAAAATTCTGGACATCCATATTTACCGCAAAGACGGCACTGCCATCATCCCCAAGGGTGAGATGCGCTACAGCGTGGAGGAACTCCGCCAAAAGGAATGGTATCAGACGGCTCTCAGACAGCCCGGTCTGGTCCACACCTCCCTGGTGGAAGAGGACTATTTTTACCGCATCCGTTCTTCCCAGGAAATTCTGGAGATATCCGCCTATGCTCCCAGAGAGGATACGGAAGCTGAGTGCATTGTCCTGTACCGGGTTTCGAAGATACCGGATGCCATTAAAAACTATAACAAAAACGGAAGGATGGGAACCATCTGTCTCATCAACAGCCAGGGAAGCATTGTGGCTGACCCCGGCCAGAAGACCCGGCTTCCGTCTGCTGTCACCGAAAAAATCCGTCAAACCGCAGCAGACCTGGCTGCCTCAGGCCAGCCAGCAGCCGGCAATCCTCCTGCTTCAAATAACCATTTTGCCGCCAGCACCCAG
The DNA here is from genome assembly GCF_020554465.1 of Enterocloster sp. 210928-DFI.2.20. Lineage (NCBI taxonomy): Bacteria > Bacillati > Bacillota > Clostridia > Lachnospirales > Lachnospiraceae > Enterocloster > Enterocloster sp. 210928-DFI.2.20. The sequence goes on along the minus strand of NZ_JAJCHK010000012.1, from coordinate 109,610 downwards.
CAGCAGATTTCATACCGCGGCATACGCTATATGATTCTGCCGCTGCCCGAACCCGGATATTATCTGGTCAGCGCGGTCAATGAGACTTCCCTGTTCGGGCAGTTTACCCTGTTCTCACTTATCAGTATGGCGGTCATCCTGTGCGTGGTGCTGATGTTCATTTTCTATTTCAAATGGTACATGAACCGGCTGCTGATTCCGCTGGGCCATCTGACAGAGGGCATGAGGCAGGTAGAGCACCGCAACCTGGACACCCGGGTGGAAATGTGCAGGCAGCAGGACATCGCCCGGATGATTTCCACCTTCAACAACATGGTGGAGCAGATTAAGGAGCTGATTCATGACAAGGAGCAGGTGGAAAAGGAAAAATACCAGGAGGAACTCCATACCCTCCAGTCCCAGATGAATCCCCATTTTCTCATGAACACGCTGAACACCTTAAAATTTATGGCTATCTCCGCCCACTATACCGGCATGCAGGATATGGTGGTGGCTCTGGAGAATATCCTTGCGGCGGTGTTAAACCGGGACGGGGGCTTCTATACAGTCAGGGATGAACAGTCTGTGTTGGAGAGCTATATCTATATCATGCAGTTCCGCTACATGGACAGTTTTGAGGTGGACATAAATTTAGGTCCCGGGATTCTGGACTGCAAAGTTCCCAAGCTGATTCTGCAGCCCATTGTTGAGAACTGCATCACCCACGGTTTTGACAACCTGGGGGACCGCCTGGGAAGGATAACCGTCAAAGGAACCATTCAGGAAGGAAGCCTGGTCTTTGAGATTACAGACAACGGCAAAGGTATGGATCAGGACACCATCCAGCAAATCCTTGGAAATCCGCTGGCTCCGGGACATCCCGAATACATGGCAAAACCGGAAAGCATGGACACTCCGGGCTCTTTGAAAAGCCCCGAATCACCCCCCTGCGCAGAGGCTGCCAGCCGCCCGGAACCCACACACCGCCGTACCATCGGCGTGAGCAACACGGACAGGCGCCTGAAGCTTAATTTCGGCCCCCTGTACGGTGTCTCTATTGACTCAAAGCCAGGAGTCTATACCAGGGTCACGCTGACCCTGCCTGTCATAACAAATACAACAGAGGACGAATAAAGCAAAGGATGAGGGCCATGTACACAGTATTGATAGCTGATGATGAAGCAATTGTAAGGATGATGCTGAGTTCCATGATTGACTGGGATGAGATGGAGCTCAAACTGGCTGGCTGCGTATCTAACGGCCGTGAGGCCCTGGCCTATCTGGAGCAGCATCCGGTGGATATCCTGATTACGGATATCCAGATGCCGGTGATAGACGGCCTGGAGCTGATACGCCGGGTAAAGGAATTCCATACCCAGCCGGAAATCCTGGTTCTCAGCGCATACAATGATTTCCCCTATGTTCGCCAGGCCTTTAAACTGGGAATCTATGATTACTGCCTGAAACGGGAAATCCATGAGGAAATGCTGAAACGGCATCTGACCAACATGAAGCAGCTTCTGTCGCAAAAGGGCAGGACTCAGACTTCAGGCGCCGAACATGTGAAAGACAGGAAACAGCTGCTGGCCCAGCTGCTGTGCGGGGAGCTTGAGCCGGAGGCAGCAGGGCTTCCTGAGCGATATTATATGGTCTATTTCTCAATCCAGAGGTATCAGGAAATCAGGAGAAATTTTGGAAACGATTTTGACAAAAACTTTCATGTCTCCCTGCTTAACCTGGCCGGCCAGATTTCACAGGTTGCAAACCACGGCGTTATCGTGCCGGACCATGTGACCAATCTGGTTATGGTCTATGAGACAGGCCCCCAGGACAACCAGGACCAGGCCCTGGAAGGCCTCTTGCGTGTCTGCCGGCGTCTGCTCAATGCCTGGAAGAACTACATGAACGTGGATGCATCCGCAGCAGTGAGCAGCCTGGCCCTTGGGCCTTCTGCCTTTGAGGAGAAGTTAGCAGAAGCCACCATGAACCTGACCATGAAATACGTCATGAAATCCCAGAACCTGTTTTCTTCCCTTGACTATTCCCGCTTTTCTCCCCTGGAAGCAATGGCCCGGGAGGATGAATTCCGTGAAATCATCCAGGCCCTAAAATCCAATAACACAGTGAGCTTCGAGTCTGCCCGCTCCCTTCTTTTGGCGCGCATACAGGAATCCCCTGTACGGCAGGCAGGCCTTCTGGCCCTCTATCTGGCCTATCATATTGCTGCCTCCCTGGTCCACCAGCTGGAGGATACGGACTATGTATACAGCACCAGTCTTCTGGAAGAAATATCCGGCCTAAAGACCAGCCAGGAAGTGTGTATATGGACCGTAAATTTTCTCAGCGACATGAAACGCTACGTACAGTTCCACTATCAATTCGATTTCCCGGACGAGATATCCCGGGCCATTAATTATATCGACAGCCACTACTATAAACCCGATCTGACGCTCTATGAAGTGGCATCGGAAGCAGGCTTCAGCGAAAAATATTTCAGCACGCTTTTCAGCCGCAAAATGGGTATGTCCTTTTCCAGCTATATGAAACATCTGCGCATACACCACGCCAAGACCATGCTAAAAGAAACCAGCATGAAGCTTAAGGAAATAAGCGAGGCAGTGGGCTACAACAGCGTGGAATACTTCGTGCGGGTATTTTCCGCCCAGGAGGGGGTGAGTCCATCCTCCTACCGGAAACAGAGCCGTACCATTGTACAGTGAATCGAACCTTTTTTCATTGTTTTCATCCATCAGAATTGTTACACTGAATCTGACAAAAGCAATCACAAAGGAGGAAGCTATGAGAAAGAAAAGATTTTTGTTAGGCGCAGTGGCTCTTACGGCTGCCCTGGCAGCCACGGGCTGCAGCAGCACCCCCAACGGTTCCCAGGCAGCGGACAGCGCAAAGAATCAGGCAGACACGGGTAAGGATTCCGGCAGTGCAGATTCCGGCAGCAGGGACTCCGGCAGTGAGGACACCAGCAAAGCCGCCGGGGCAGACAGGAACATCTCCTGTACCCTGACCCTGGCCACCTGGGACGTGGCGGCTGCCAAAACCTTTGAGGAACTGGACATGGAAGGACGGTTCCAGGAGCTCTATCCAAATGTGGAAATCGACATCGAAGAGTTCAATGCGGAACCGGAGTATTTTAATTCCATGAAAATCCGCTCCTCTGCATCTGAGCTTCCTGACCTTATGTTCCATAAATCCGACAGCATGAACCAGTACTCCGAGTACCTGGCAGACCTGACGGATACAGAAGCCAATAAAAATAACCAGATTGCCTCTGAGTATGCGGTGGACGGCAAGGTCCTGGGCATACCGGACCGCAAGGCAAGTGATTATGTGTATTACTGGACAGACATGTTTGATGAGGCAGGAGTTGAGGTTCCTGAAACCTGGGATGAGTTCGTGGAGGCCAGCGAAAAGCTCCAGGAACATTTCGGTCCCCAGGACCCTGACTTCGGCGCAATCTGCATGGGCGCAAAGGATGCATGGCCCACTTATCCCCTGATGGAGTATGGTCCTGCCGCACAGAGCGGAAACGGTTATTACTGGGATGCCATGACAACCGAGGACGCGCCCTTTGCAGAGGGTACGGATATCCACACGGTTTACGGCAAGATTTACGACCTGTTCCAGAAGGGCGTGCTGGGAAAAGATCCTCTGGGTATCACATACGACCAGAGCCGCGCTCTCTTTGCAAAGAAAAAAGGCGCCATGACCCTAAACAGCCCCATGTTCCTCACCGCATATAAGGCTGACGGCTACGACACTGCCGGTATGTCCACCTTCTACCTGCCATTTCGTGACAGCAGCCAGGATGAATTCAACCTTGTGACCCAGGGCGACTGCTTCTTAACGGTCACCAACAATTCTGAAAACCCCGAGGTAGCCAAAGCATTCTTAGAATTCTACTTCAGCGAGGCCTGGTATCCGGATTATATTGCCTCCATCAGCAGCGACAGCACCATGACTCCCTATGCCAAGGAGCTGGATCCTGTGCTTCAGACTGCATCCGAACTTCAGCCCGAGGTTAAATTCGTGACCTATGGGGCCGGCGGCAGCGACTTTATCAACATGGTATCCGAGACCAAGTTTGACTGCAAACAGCTGGGCGTGGAGATGCTGACAGACGGCTTTGATTATGCAAAGCGCTGTGAAGAGCTGAACCAGACCTGGGCGGAAGCAAGAACCAAACTGGGCCTTAAATAGGAGGACAGGCATGAACAGGCTCAACCGAAAAAGACTTACCTTTTTAAGCCTGTCCCTGGCAGTTCCGGTCATTCTGTTATGTGTATTTGTGGTTTATCCATTCTGGGAGCTCATCCATATGAGCTTCCTGGAATGGGACGGAGTTTCCTCGGTACGGTCCCTTGCAGGGTTTGACAATTACACACAGCTCTTTTTCAAATCCCCGGAATTCTGGCAGGCTTTCCGCAACAATTTAACGTATCTTCTCATACATGGAATCATGATGCCTGTGGAGCTGGTTCTGGCAGTTATGCTCTCCAGCAGGTTTAAAGGGTCCGGTTTTGTCAAGGCCATCATTTTTCTCCCTTTTATCATCAACGGCGTGGGTATCTCCTACTCCTTTTCCTACTTTTTCTCGCCTGTGGAAGGCGGATTCAACTATATCCTGACCAGGCTGGGTATGGAAGGCCTGATTCATAACTGGCTGTCCGACCCCAAAATCGTGAATTATGTGCTGGCCTCCGTGTCCATCTGGCGGTATATGGGCTTTCACATTGTCCTGTTCATGGCCGGCCTTTCCTCGGTGCCAAAGGATATGATGGAGGCTGCCGTGGTAGACGGCGCCAATGCATGGCAGCGCCTGAGATACATCCAGCTTCCGGCCATCCGTACCGTCATTGACTTCATGCTCTTTGATGTCATCAATGGCAGCCTGCAGATGTTTGATATTCCTTACATCATGACCGCTGGCGGGCCAAACGGGGCGTCCAACACATTTTCCATCTACACCATTGACACGGCCTTTAAATACAATAACTTCGGAATGGCATCCTCCATGGCTGTCATCATGATATTCATGATTGTATGTGTACAGATTGCCCAGCGCTTCATAACCAACCGTCTGAGAAGGAGGGATCAGCATGGCGCGTAAAAAAATATCCCTGGCAGGGAAATATGCTGTTTCTCTCATCCTGGTTCTCATGGTATTCCTGCCCCTTCTGGTGACCATCATAAGCTCCCTGAAGATTCCGGGAAGCCTGGACACCCAGTCCCCGCTGTGGATTTCAGCCAGTGACATGACCCTTAACAACTACCTGAGCGTATTCAAGGAGCGGTACCTTGTCAGGGCCTTTACCAATACCATCAAGATTGTTGCCGTCAGCATTTTCTTCAATGTCCTGGTGGGCTCAATCACTGCCTATTGCCTGGAACGCTTTGAGTTCCGCTTTAAGAAAATCATCTATATCCTGTTTTACCTGTCCATGATGGTCCCCACCAATATCGTGGAGATTGCCAGGTTCCAGGTTATCCGGGGCATGGGGCTCTACAATACATTAGGCGCCCCCATCGTCATATACATTGCAGCCAACCTGATGCAGCTCTATATTTACCGGCAGTTTATAAGCGGCATATCAGTTTCACTGGACGAAAGCGCCATGCTGGACGGCTGCGGTTATTTCAGGATATTCGCCCAGATTATCTTTCCGCTGCTGACACCGGCCACGGCCACCCTTGTCATTATCAAGACCGTGTCCATTGTAAACGACATGTACATTCCCTATCTGTACATGCCCAAAAACCAGAACAAGACCCTGACCACTTTCCTGATGCGCTATGCGGGCGCACAGCAGAATTCCTGGCCCCTGCTTGCCGCCGGAATCATCGTGGTGGCCCTTCCCACCGTGCTTCTGTATGTCTTTTTCCAGAAGTACATCATAGAAGGAATCACGGCAGGCGCCGTTAAAGAATAAAAGGAGATGAATTATGGACAAACCTGTTTTATGGAACCTGAACTGGAAATTTTACGACTATTTTGAGGAAAACCTCCTGACAGAGGATTCTGACCGCTGCTCAGATGTGAACCTGCCCCATACAGTAAAGGAGCTCCCCTTAAGCTACTTCAGCCACCAGGAGACAGCCATGATAAGCACCTATGTGAAACTGCTCTCCGTCACCTCCCGGATGCTGGAGAACAGAATCATACTTGTATTTGACGGCGTCATGACCTATTTTGAGCTCTTTGTCAATGGCCAGAGGGCAGGTGAGCACAAGGGCGGCTACTCAAAAAGCATGTTTGACATTACCGGTCTATGCAAGGAAGGCCCAAACCGGATAGTACTGCGGGTGGACAGCCATGAGCGGGAGGACATCCCACCCTTTGGATACGCCATTGATTATATGACCTACGGCGGCATTTACAGGGATGTCTGGCTTTACTGCTGCAGCCAGGTCTTTGTGGAACGCGCCTTAATCCGCTATGACCTGGAGAACAAAAATGCCATCCTGAAGCCTGAACTGTTCCTGGATAACAGCGGCCCTGAATGCTCCCTGACAGCGGATATCTGCCTGAAGGACAAAGAGGGCGCCATTGTGGCTTCCTACAAAAGATGCATCCAGGCCACCCCGGGCAAAAGCAGTATTATCTTAGAGCCACAATGCGTCCCGTCCCCCATTCTGTGGGATCCGGACACCCCTTACCTCTACACGGTGGATATAACCCTTGAATCGGGCGGACGCGTGCTGGACAGGCACCATGTGAGAACGGGTTTCCGCACAGTAGCCTGCACACCGGAGGGCCTCTTCATTAACAACAGGAAAATCAAGATAATGGGCCTGAACCGCCACCAGTCCTTCCCCTATGTGGGCTATGCCATGGGCAGGCGGGCACAGGAAAAGGATGCGGACATTCTGAAGAATTACCTCAATGCCAACACGGTCCGCACTTCCCACTATATGCAGTCCGAGTATTTCCTGGACCGCTGCGATGAGATTGGGCTTCTGGTGTTCTCAGAGATACCGGGCTGGGGCCACATAGGCGGGGAAGAATTTAAAAAGGTGATGATGCAGGATGTGGAGTCCATGATTCTGACCCAGTACAACCACCCGGGTATCTTCATCTGGAGCATACATATCAATGAGTCCCTGGATGACGACGAACTGTATACCAGGGCCAACGCCCTGGCCCATAAGCTGGATTCCTCACGGCCCACCACAGGCGTGCGCTACATCACCAACAGCCATCTTTTGGAGGACGTGTACTCCTTAAATGATTTTACCTACTCAGACTGCAATCCGGACGGCACAAAGCTGTTCAAGGGCCGCCGGGAGGCCACGGGCCTGGAATACCCTGTGCCCTTTATGATTACCGAATTCTCCGGGACGGCATTTCCCACCAAGCTCTGGGACAGTGCGGACAAACGCACCACCCACGCCAGGGCCTATGCCAGGGTATACAGTCACTCCAACCTGTCAAAGGACCTTCTGGGAATCATCGGCTGGTGCGCCTTTGACTACAATACACATGCGGATTACGGTTCAGGCGATAAGATCTGTTACCACGGCGTCATGGACATGTTCCGCATTCCAAAATACGCTGCCTATGTGCTGCGCAGCCAGAAGAACCCGGAACAGGAAATCGTGATGGAGCCCACCACGGAATTTTCCAGGGGTGATAATAAGGGCAACCGGCTGGTGTCCCCGTTTATGGTCCTTACCAACTGTGATTACATCGAAGTGGAAATGTATGGTAAGCCCCCGGTCCGCTATTACCCGGATAACCGGTATATAGGCCTGGAACATCCGCCCATTGAAATCGAGGAGGAAATCGGCGTGTGGCAGGATTTGTGGCAGGACGGATCCATCACCGGGTATTACAAAGGCAAGGCTGTCATCCAAAAGAAATTCCTTCGCGACTCCAGCCTCCACGATATGGAGGTCACTGCTGACGACACCAGGCTTTATGGGGATTATACAGATGCCACCCGTGTGGTATGCAGGGTTACGGACCGTGTTTCCACTACCCTGGTGTATTTCCCCGGCATCATCCAGGTGGAAAACAATGGCCCAATCCAGGTAATCGGCCCCTCAGCCATTCCTGTAAGGGGCGGCTACGCTGCTTTCTGGGTTAAGACAAATCCCCAGAGCTTCTCAGGAAATGCTGAAACAGCAGAAGTTCACATCCGGCTGACAGACACGACGGTAGAGAAGAAATGTGTGAAAATAGATGTGGTAAAATCTGATATGGAGGTGGGTTAAGATATCATGACCGTTTAAGATATCTTAGCAGTTAAGATATGTCAGGCCCGCATGAACACTGTTTTATATACCGTGTTCATGCGGGCCTGGTTTTTTCTGGTTTTCTGTTGCTTTTCCTTATTATTAATTATGTCCCCCGCAGCTGTGGCCGTGTCCATGGCAGTTATGCTCGCCGCCCTCATGGTGATGGCTGCACATGGTATTCGGATCATAATCCAGGCTGCCGTTTAACAGGGCCTCCACTGCCTGGTCCGCATCCCCGGACGCGCCCGGATACAGTTCAATTCCTGCCTGGGACAGGGCTGTCCTGGCGCCGCCGCCGATTCCTCCGCATATCAGCACCTTTACTCCCAAATTTTTCAAAAATACAGCCAGAGCTTCATGGCCGCTTCCGCCGGTTCCCACTACCTGAGAGGACAGGATTTTCTTATCCTCTGTGTCATATACCTTGAACTCCTCTGTATGGCCAAAATGCTGGAATACCTGTCCGTTTTCATATGTTACAGCAATCTTCATTACAATCTCCTCCTGGTTTGTTATTACAGCGGCGTCTGCGGCACCCGCGTTTTTCGCAGTTCTTCCCGCAGCAGTTTCCTCCGTCCGGACACAGCTGGTAGTTGCCTCCCCGGATTTCCAGCCTTTTTCCATTGACCAGACAGTCCGCCAGCTTTTTCCTGGCTGAATTATACACTGCCTGGACCGTGGTCCTGGCCACCCCCATCTGGTCTGCGCACTGTTCCTGGGTGCAGTCCAGCCAGTCAATGAGCCGTATGGTCTCATATTCCTCCAATGTCAGCTCCACCGCACTATCCATCTCCTGGTTCAAAGGACCAAAGGTGTCTATGGCTGGCACGGAACAGATTCTTCTGGCTTTGTACGGTCGCGCCATATGCCTTCTCCTTCTCCGCTGTCTCACTTTGTTTTTGACTTATGTCAATAATTATAGGGCAGTTTATGACATATGTCAATATCTTTTTTACCTTTCGGTCCCATCTGACCGTCCAAACTAACAGGGCCGTCCCCTGCCTCATAACAATGTATGCAGAAAACGGCCCTGTCATTATTATTTCTTTGTGCCTCAACCGATATCTCCGTCTTATGAATAAGACGGCAGAAAGACCTGTCCCATATTGCCTGTCAGATGCCCCAGCCCCAAGCTGGTAACCATGGCCTGTTCAATTCCCGCCATCTGACCGGAATCCAGATGTCCTATGTATTCCTTCAAACGGTTCCGGTCTATGGTGCGAATCTGTTCTGCCAGTACGGTGGAATCCTGCTTTAAACCGCCGCGCATCCTGCGGATACAGACATGGGTGGGAATGGCTGCCTTGGTGGATCGGCTGGTGATGGCTGCCACGATTACGGTTGGGCTGTATTTGTTCCCCACATCATTCTGGATGACCAGTACCGGCCGGATTCCCCCCTGCTCAGACCCCACTACCGGCGACAGGTCCGCATAATATAAATCCCCTCTCAGAATGGTCTGGTGTGCGTCCTGGTTCATATTTTTGTTCTCTCTATACATATCATTACCTCGCTGATTCGTAAATGGTGTTTTCTAATGAAGAGTATCACCATCCCTGAGGTAATTAATCATATGAGGGACAACCTTTTTTCACACACAAGGTTTCTCATAAAAACAGCACATATGCTGTCATCAGTATAAGCCCTGCCCCCAGCATCATGAACCCGTATCCCATGCTGGAATAAATCATGTGCAGAAGCCTTACATCCTGGGCCTGCCTGAAAAACCGGCTGGACTCCCCCGGTGCCACCACCTGGTTCTTTTCCGGCCTTTTCATAAACAGGGGAAGAGGGCCTTCGCAGATCCCGTTGACGCATCTGGCCAGCACGGCTCCCAAAAAGGGCAGCACGGCAAGTACCAGGGGGCGGTAAACCCGGTCCTCCAGGTTCAGCCATGCCGGCCATCTGTCCACATAGACCCTGGTCCCGTCCTCCCCTGTCTCCATAAGGTATCTGCGAATGAACAGCACATACACCAGAATTCCTATCGTTATGCTGATACAGGCTCCCCTGAGATTGGCCTCTGAAAAATACTCCACCTGGTGCGGGACCTGTGCCCCCCTTAAAAACGGACGGCTGATATCTGCCATACGGTCCATAATCCGGTGGGGGGCCATCCCCATAAGAGGGAGGAGACAAGCAGAGCCGCCCAGGGCAAAGCAGGCAGCCGTGCCGGCGTACCGCTTTTCCCTGTCATCCCTCTCCCGGCCCATTGGGGCCTTTTCCAGAAAAATGGCCGCAAACAGCTTTGCCATGTAGGCAACCGTAAGCCCTCCCGCCAGGAGGAAGGCCCACTCCAGCACCTGAAAGGGCAGGGCATCGGCGCCCTGGGCGCCCAGCACTTCTATATACTCCACTATACTCTCATGAAGCAGCGTCTTACTCACATACCCGTTCCACAGCGGGATACCGCATATGCCATATGCACCCATGGCAAAGACCAGCATCAAAAACGGCTTGTTCCTGCCATATCCCCGAATCTCATTCAGATCCAGCTTATGCAGATTCATATAGATACATCCAGCCGCCATGAACAGCACCAGCTTAATCATGGAGTGGTTCACCATATGCAGCACGGTTCCGCTCACAGCCAGCCCGTTTTCCTCTCCCAGCAGACACTGCATGGCGCATCCCGTAAGGATGAAGCCAATCTGGGACATGGAGGAACACGCCAGGGTACGTTTTAGGTCAATGGAGAACACGGCCAGTATTGCTCCCAGCACCATGGTCACGGCTCCCGGCACCAAAAGCACCATTCCCCAGGCCATGTCATGCCGGAACATGGTCACGGTAACTGCCAGGATTCCGAACACGCCCGTCTTGGTCAGGATGCCTGACAGCAGGGCGCTGGCAGGCGCCGGCGCCACAGGGTGGGCATTGGGAAGCCATACGTGCAGCGGATACATCCCTGCCTTTGCCCCGAATCCGGCAAGCAGCAGCGCTCCTGCCAGATACAGGGGCCATGTTCCCCCTGTGGCCTTCCTGAACTGTTCCAGACTGTCCATGGATAGATTTCCTGTTCCCGCTGCAATCATAAAGATACCGAACAGCGCGCACAGCCCCCCTATAACTGCAATGGCCAGGTAGGTCCTGGCTGCCCTTCCCGCTGCCTCTGTCTCCTCCTGTATGACCATCACAAAGGAGGTAAGTCCCATTATCTCAAAGAACAGGAACAGGGAGAACAGGCTGTCGGACAGAAATACGCCCATGGTTGCCCCGCAGGTTAACAGGGAAAAGAAACAGTATCTTCCGCGATTGCCGTGTCGGGCAAAATATTCCATGGAAAACAGGGTGGTCATCATCCACATAAAGGCTGCAATGGTACTGTAGAGCCACCTGAATCCGTCCGCCCTCAGCCATATGCCCATCTCACAAAATCCGGCCCAGGAAAAAGCTGCCGGACTGTTAACGGGATAAAGGCAGAGCATGCCTGTAAATTCCATGACCATGGCGGCCGACGCAAAAACATCCCGGTTGCTCTCCCCTTTTTTTCCTGCCAAAAGACTGATAAAGGCTGCCAGAAAAGGCCAGGCCACAGCCCCCAACAGCCATATATTTCCTTCCATTTCCGCTACCCCCTTCATCTTTTATCCTTCCTACATACCTCCTGCCGCAATCCGGTTAAACACCTGAATCAGAGGGCCGGACCACAGGCCCAGGACCATGCTCATGGCAGTAATGGCAATCAAAGGAAGCTTCATATTCCAGTTTGGGTCACAATGAGTATTCCAATGGGAATCCTCCCTCCCCTCTGCCGGGAACCAGGCAGCCCCTATGATGAGTACCATATAAAACAAAGTAAAAAAGGCGGATATAATCAGGCATGCCACCCCCAGCATTCCCAGACCCCCTGCCTCTGCGGCAGCCGACCCAAGCATAAACTTGCTCACAAAGCCCGCAAAGAGCGGGACCCCCACCAGCCCCAGCCCGGCCAGGGTAAAACAGGCCATGGTAACCGGCATGGCCCTTCCCACTCCCCGCAGTTCATACACATATTCCCGTCCCCCTTTATACAGGATGGCTCCCGCGCAGAAGAACAGGGTAATCTTCATCAGGGCGTGGCATACCATATGGGTCAGGCCTGCTGCCAGCCCCGCGGGAGTCATAAGCATGACGCCCATAAGGATATAGGACAGCTGGCTTACAGTAGAATAGGCCAGCCTGCGTTTCAGATGCTGGGTGCAAAGGGCCCTGAGGGAGCCATAAAGGATGGTGATGCAGCAGACGCACAGAACCGCTGCCTGCACCTTTGTCCCTATAAGGAATCCGGCCCCGAAGCACCAGTACACCACCCGCATCAGCGCAAACACGCCCCCCTTCACCACTGCCACTGCGTGCAGAAGGGCTGATACGGGAGTGGGGGCCACCGACGCAGCGGGAAGCCAGCTGTGAAACGGGACCACTGCTGCCTTTACCCCAAACCCGAAGAAGGCCAGAATAAATGCGCCGTACAGATGACGCCGTTCCACATGGGACAGACCCTGGGGTATCACACCGCCCCAGGTAAAATCCAGGGTGGTTCCATATTCATGAAGGCTGATAATGCTGACAAATACCATGGCAGCCCCCGCCATGGAAAGAAGCAGATATTTCTTGCCCGCATAGATGGCCCTGGTATCCATGGCATGCATGACCAGCGGCAGGGTAGCCAGGGTCATAAGCTCATAGAAAAAGTACAGGGTAATCAGGCTGTGTGACAGCGCCACTCCCGCCACCACCCCATATGTAATGGAAAAATATCCGAAAAACTTGTTTTCCTTCCCCTCATGCTTCATATATTCAAAGGAATACAGTGCGGTAAGGGGCCAAAGCACTGCAATGAGACAGGCAAATACCCCGGACAGACCGTCCAGTCCCAGCGATATATTCATTCTGCTGCCAAAACGGTACAGCACCAGCGGCTGTCCGGGACGGTTTAACACCAGGGCCCCAATCACTGCCGAGGCAGCCAGAATTCCTCCCATTACCAGTATCTCCCGTTTTCTGCGCTCCTTTGGACGCAGTCCAAGCACAGCCGCGCCAGTCACCATGGGAAGAAGCACAGGCACCAGCAGATAATATGGATTCACACCCATCCCCCCTTTCACACCATATCAGAGGCAATGCCCCTCAGTAATTCAAAAACAGGATTTCCCAGGGCCCCCAGCACCAGCAGGGAGATGCCTAACACGGCCAGAGGCACCCCCATAAATGCAGATACAGACAATCTTCCATCTTCTGATTGATCCGTTTTCCGCCAATCCATTCCCGGAAAAAATCCCGCCACAATAACAGGAAACAGATACCCCGCCGTCAGAAGGGCGCTGACCATAAGCACCACAGGCCCCAGCCATGCAAACACGCCGGCATCTGCCCTCATGGCACCCACGGCCAGATGCCATTTTGCCAGAAAACCGCCTGCCGGGGGAATCCCCACCAGTGACAGGGATGCCAGGGCAAAGCATACCATCACAGCCGGCATCCGCTTTCCCATCCCCCTTAACTCCTTTACCCTGGTGCAGCCCGTTTTACATATCACAGCCCCCGCGCAGAGGAACAGGGCGTTCTTTGCCAGGGCATGGAACACCATCTGGAGCAGGGAGCCGTAAAGCCCTTCCATGGACAGCAGGAATACGCCTAACAGCACATAGGACACCTGGCTGAAGGAGGAACAGGCCAGACGCCTTTTCAGCTTCTTTTCCTTATAGGCCAGCATGGAACCGGTAAATATGGTCACCACAGCCATGGACAACAGGGCGTACTGCACCCATGTCCCCCGAAGGAACGCGGGACCGGCCATATTGTACACCACACGGATGACAGCCACCACCCCTGCCTTGGTAATCAGGCCTGATAACACAGCGCTGGCAGGGGCAGGCGCAACCGGATGCGCGATAGGCAGCCACGGATGAAGGGGCATAAGACCTGCCTTACAGGAAAATCCGGCCGCCATACAGAAAACAGCCAGAAGAAGAATCTGCGGCCTGCCCTGGACCATTCCCGCTGCCTCCATCAGAACCCCGCCCGCCTTAAAATCCGTTCCGCAGGCATACTGGCGGAAGAAGAAATATCCTCCCAGAGCAATGGATGCGCCCAGCATGGAATAGGCCAGATATACCATTCCGGCACGAAGCGCTTCCCTCTTCCTGGAATGGAATACCAGGGGAACGCTGAAAAATGTCATCATTTCAAAAAACAGGTACAGGGTAACAAAATTTCCTGCCCAGGCAACTCCTGTCAGGGCTCCCAGGGACATAATAAGGCATCCGAAAAACCGGGCATCTTCCTTCTCATGTTCCATATATTCAAAGGCAAAGAAAACCACCAGCACCCATATAAGGGATGCCAGACCGGAAAACAGGGCTCCGGTTCCATCCAGCCGAAGGCACAGCTCCATGCCCGGTCCGATGCTCCACAGAGGCAGCTTCATCCCCATGCAGTTCAGGATGACCAGCCAGGAACACACAGCCTCTGCCAGGGACAGAACCGCCGCAGCTGTGTGAATTTTGTTTTTTCCCGGCTTCCATATCCACAGGGCCCCGCCGGAAACCACTGGAAACAGCACCGGCGCCATCATCCACATTTCTCTCATGTCCTATGTCCTCTCCTTCTCATATACTCTCCTGCTGCCGGGGTCACCCGAAGTTGGCAAGCCCTGTCTCTATCATCCGGACCACAGGGCCGTAGCAAGTCCCAATCAGCACATTCCCAGCCATAAAACAGGCCATGGCTGCCGCGAAAGAAACATCCTTTACAGGCTCTCCCGCCTCAGGCACAGCCGCGTCCTCCAGACCTGCCGCCTCATAGTCCGCCTTCTCCGGCCCTCTTTCTGAAAACACGATGATGATGAGCGGTATGTAATACATGGCATTGAGGACCGTGCTGACAGCCAGGGCCCCCAGCACCAGAACCGTCCGGTCCAGA
This sequence comes from Enterocloster sp. 210928-DFI.2.20, assembly GCF_020554465.1. Lineage (NCBI taxonomy): Bacteria > Bacillati > Bacillota > Clostridia > Lachnospirales > Lachnospiraceae > Enterocloster > Enterocloster sp. 210928-DFI.2.20. Next base: position 94,475 of record NZ_JAJCHK010000012.1, on the reverse strand, counting down.
TCATGAAACGAGGCCATAGCAAAGGAAATCTTGGAAACAAACCCGGAAAAAAAGGGGATCCCTATCATGGCCATACTTCCTACCACCAACCCGGCTCCGGCTGCCGGATTCCGCCTTGCGCTTCCCCTAAGGGCCGCTATCTCCTTCTGATGGCCGCAGCAGTCCATGAGGCCGCCTGCGGCTGTAAACAGCATGGGCTTTGTCACCGCGTGGACAATCATGTGCAGGACTGCGGCTGCCAGCCCTGCACTGGTTCCCATACCGATTCCCATGAAGATATATCCAATCTGGGCAATGGATGAATAGGCAATGACCCGCTTGACCATATGCTGCTGCAGCGCCTTGGCCGAACCAATGACCATGGCCAGGATTCCGAACACGAAAAGCAGGTCATTGATCCGCAGCCGGATAATCAGATCCATTCCCAGAATCCGCATATAGACTTTGAGAAGCAGGATAATGTATCCCTTCAGAACCAGACCCGACAAAACAGAGCTGGAAGCAGCCGTGGCATTGGCATGGGCTCCCGGCAGCCAGGAGCTGAAGGGATACAGGGCGCTTTTTACTGCCAGCCCGGAAGTCATCATCACCAGAGCCATCTTAAGGGGAAATAAATCCTTTCCTGAGGATGCCAGCTCCCTGACAGCCCCTGCCATGGGTTCCATAAGGAGATGGCCTGTCTGGCAGTATAAAAGGGCAATGGAGATAAGGATGAGCCCGCTTCCCACCAGGCTCATGATGAGATACCTTATGGCTGCCGCCACGGTCTCGCCGCTTTCCTTTGCGCACACAATGGCACAGGCTGAAATGGTATTGATTTCTATGAATACATAAGCGGTAAAAAGGTCATTGGTGTAGATAAGGGCCAGAAGAGAACTGAACAGAAGGTTCATCATCACATAATACAGGCCCGCCCGCTCCCCGGGTATGTCGTGTTCCAGGGACCGTTTATTGGCAGCCACCGTGAGAAACATCACAAGGGAAAAGACCAGGCTCATAAGAGCTTCCAGGGCGCCGGCCCTGACCTCATTCCCCCATGGCGCCGGGAAATGTCCCATCATGAAGCGAAAACAGGTACCGTCCGCCGTATATCCCAGAAGCAGGCCTGACATCACTGCCACTGCCCCCACCAAAACCAGGTGTAGAACCCTGGCCCGGTTCCTGCCTCCCAGAAGGGGCGTCACGATTCCCCCTGCCATCATGATGAATATACTGAAAAATGGAATGTTCTCAACCAGCCTCACCGTCTGTCTCCTCCTGTCCTTCATACAGCATGCCGTCCAAATCCAGTGTCTTGTAATAGTAGTGGAATCTCTGAATCAGTGAAAAGAGAAAGGCTGACACGCTGACAGACACCACGATTCCCGTCAGCACCAGACCGCTGGGAAGGGGATTGATGAATCCTTCCACAGATGTCCTTCCATCTGCTATGGGCGCCCTTCCACCGGCTATGTACCCCTTGGCCGCCAGGAACAGATACACGGACATATCCATAATGTTCAGCCCGATGGCCTTTTTAATCAGGTTTTTCTGGAGCAGCAGCATGGTAAACCCAATGGAAAACAAAATCATGGCCGCTGTCTCGTAGTAGTTGGTCACAAGCGCCTGCATTATCACACCTCCCCTTCCCGGAACAGGGAATAAAAGCAATACATGGTCCCGGCCACCACCAGACCCACACAGATATCCAGAGGCAGTATCAGGCCTGCGCTGAAGATGTTTCCCGGCCTTCCCAAAGGAATACCCGACTCCAGGTGGTTTGCCCCCATAAAAAAGGAATAGCCTTTTGAAAGGGCGTATACCATCAGCGCACTGCTGCTCATCACAGTAAAGGTTTTAAAGCTGAAAAAACGGTGAATCCGCCGGTGCCCAAATGCATTGGCATATAGTATCAGGCCGGCCCCCATCACCGTTCCTCCTGAGAACCCGCCTCCGGGGGACAGATGGCCGTTGAGCACCACATAGACGCCAAACATAAGAATAAAGGGAACCAGCAGCCTGGCCACCTGTTCCAGTATGATATCCCTTTCCTCATCCTCTTCATGCTCCGTTCCCCCACTCCGGTCTTCCTTCCCGCTATACCCGCTTTCGGTTTTGAGGCGCAAGAGGGCAATGACACTGACGGCCGCCAGGAATAAAACCACGGACTCGCCAAAGGTATCAAAGGCCCGGTAATCCAGTATGATTCCAGCAACCGTATTCACGGCCCCGGTCTCGGACAGCCCGTTTTCCAGATAACGGCCCACCACCTCATTATTGGCCGGATTGTCCGCGGAGCCAAAGGCAGGCAGATGGGTTACCATCATGAGAAGCACTGCCATGCCTGCCAGACAGACGATCTGCGCCACAGCCCGGTAGACACGGCCGAACACACGCAGGGCATGTTCCTCCGTAAATTCCGCAAACCGCCTGCCCATAGTCCGTTTTGTATTTCTCTTTACAGCCTGCCCCGAAGCGTGCACGGTGTCTGCCGCTCCATGCACGGTGTCTGCTGCTCCATGCCCGCCATTCTCCCCGCCATGCCCGCCGGCCCCGCCTTCATGCACACCGGCCTCATCGTCCCAGTCCGGACCGTTTTCCACCCAGTCCACGAATGCGCGCAGACCGCGCTTACCGCTGTCCTCACTCACTGTCTTCCCCCCTTAACCCATCGACCTTATACAGTGTAATAAAAAGCAGGATTCCCGTGACCCCTGCGCCCACGGCCGCCTCTGTGATAGCCAGGTCCGGGGACTGCAGAATCACCCATATGATGCTCATGATAAGGCTGTTGGCCATAAACAGGATGGCTGCCACCAACAGGTTCCTGCACAGGAATACACTTAAGGAACAGGCCATCAGAAACAGCAGGAGAATGATCTCAACCGCCTTCATATTCAGACACCCCGCATTCCTCTTTAAGGTTTGGATTGCTCCTGGCCTCTGCCCTGGCCACCATGTGGGAGGCCGCCGGGTTGCCAATCCAGATAAACAGAAGAATCAATCCGATTTTGGCCGACTCCATATTCCACCCGTTGGAGATTATAAGGCCGGCCAGTATAAGCATGCTCCCCAGGGTATCGCATTTGGCAGCCACATGGATCCGGTTCAGCGCATATTCAAACCGGAATATGCCAAAGGTCGCCACACAGAGCACAAACACTCCCAGCACGATGAAAATTCCTCCTGTCACCAGACCCATTACAGCACCGCCTCCTTTTTTGTATTTTCCTTTCCTGCCCCACCGCTCTCTCCACTTTCCTTTTCACAGCCCATATGCCGGCCCAGAAGCCCTGTCAGAACCACAAAGGACAGGAAGCTGATAAGGGCATATATAAGACAGATATCCACCAGATAATCCTCATGGAACACCTTTATGAGCAGGGCAATCATGAGAACAGTCTTGGTTCCTATCATATTGATGGCAATGAGCCGGTCGGAAAAGCGCGGTCCCAGTACGGCCCGCAGCAGGCAGAATATCATATTGATGCTGAGTATGATAACCGACAGAATCAGGATACCTGTAAACAGCCCCTCTGCCGCCCCCATCTCTGCCCCTATCTTTGCCCCTATCTCTGCCCCCATGTCCCTTCCTCCTATCTTACTTCCTCGATCCGCGCCAGCTGCCTTGCCACATGCCAGTCCTTAAGCCCCTCTGCCATCTCAGCTGTCAGCGCGTGGACCCACAGCACATCATCCTTCACATCCACCGTGATGGTGCCCGGCGTCAGGGTAATGGCATTGGCCAGGGCCGCCCTGGCTCCGGCGCTCTTTAAATCCGTCTTAACCGGCACCAGACAGGGCGTGATTTCCATGTGGGGGGACAGCACTATGCGGATAATGGCCACATTGGCCTTCACCACCTCCCAGGCCACCATGGCCAGGAATACAAGAATATGACCCAGGCGCTTCAGGAGAAGCAGGTCTCCGGACAAACGGTAACCCAGAGCCAGATACCCAAAGCCGTATACCAGCCCTGCCACCGGGACTCCCACCGCCAGAATTTCAGCCGTGACCCTGCCGTTTAACAGAATCCACAGAAGATACAGCAATACATACATGTTCTTTCCATCCCCCTTGGCTTTCCAAACCGGCAAAGGGCTGCCGCCTGTTATAGCAGCAGCCCTTTCCTCTCATCCGGGAGTACCGGTCAGCGTTTTACAAAATATCCTTCTTTCATGATTACGTCCATGTTCTCAACAGCGATTGCACGGATATTCTCTAACGGGTTGCCGTTAATTACTAACAGGTCGGCGCTCTTTCCCTCTGCCAGGGATCCGGTCACATTGTCCACCTTCAGCATCTCGGCGCCTGCCTTGGTAGCCGCCACAATGGTATCCATCTCGCTGATGCCTGCTTTTTCCACAAAGGAATACATCTCTCCGATGGCTGTTGTTCCGTATGGTGTAAGGCTGGAGCAGAAGGAGTCCGAACCAATGGTAAGTCCGATGCCTTTTGCCTTTGCTTTTCTTAAGTTAGCGTACACGCGGTTCAGCTCCTTCTCCGCTACGGTATCGCCAGGATACTGGTCATGCACCTCCGGGATGTATGGCGGAGCGTATGTCTTGAACCATTCGTTTAAGAACTGGATGGTGGGACAGAAATAAATGCCTTTCTCTGCCATGATATCCAGACACTCGTCATTTAAGGTCTGGCCGTGGATAATGAGATGTACCCCTGCCCTGGCAGAATCCAGGGCGCCGCCGTAGCCCTCTGCATGGGACCATACCGGGATGCCTACCATCCTGCACTCATCCACAACAGCCTGAATCTCCTCCAGCGTATAGTGCTGGTCCAGCTTCTGGTCCCAGCGCCAGATGCCGCCGCCTGTGGACCAGATTTTAATTGCATCCGGATTCTGGCGGAGTCTTCTTCTAACTGCCTTGCGCAGATCCCATGGTCCGTCCACACGCTCAGCCCATGGATGGGATTCGTCGTTATAGTAGCTGGGAAGCTTGTGGGAATCCCCGTGTCCGCAGGTACGGCAGAATCCAAGTCCGGTTGCCACTACCCTGGGGCCCTTCATGACGCCGGCTTCCACCATGTTGCGGATTTGGATGCCGGAACGGGAAATCTCGCCAACCGTGGTAAGGCCGTTCTCCAGACACTCATGGGCCTGCTGTACCGCCACCACTGTCTTCTGTACCACATCCTCCAGTACCCAGTCGCTGTCATCGTCTGTCAGGTTTCCTGAAAAATGCAGATGGGAGTCAATAAGACCAGGCATAATAGTCTTTCCGGTAATATCCACAACCTCGTAGTCAGGTCCGATTTCCTTGTCCGCACCGGCGTACGCAATCTTGTCATCCTCTGTCAGCACCAGACTGTTCACCACTGGCTCCGCGCCGGTACCGTCAATCAGTAAACCGCCTTTAAAAGCTACCTTCTTCATTGAAAAATCCTCCTTTATTTGATATATGTTGATGTATGATTTTATTGCCGTTATTTTGCAGCGGCTGCCGCCTTATTATTTGCCTTTGCCCTGGTAACAGCGCTAAGGCCCAGCCCGATGACCAGCCATGCAACCACGATGGCCCACTCTACAGGCTTAAGGGCTGCGGGGCTGAAGGGAACCACCATAAGCCCGATGATGATGGTACCTGCCAGACAAGCCATGCAGATGCCTGCTTTTCCGCCGGGAACCTTGTAAGGCCTTGGAAGGTCAGGCTCCGTATAGCGCATCTTAAGGCAGGCAAAGCTTACCATGGTGCAGGAGAAGATGAATGCCAGCGCCGACACATTGGTCAGGGATACCAGCATGTTTTTACCCAGGAAAGGACCCATAATGGTCAGGACTGCCAGCACTGTGTTGGCCATCTTCGGCGCCCCACTTTTTTCATCCAGAACCGCAAAGCTGTCCGGGAGCTGTCCTTTACGTCCCATGGCCAGCATGATGCGGCTGGTAGCTCCGTAGAAGGAATTCATGGGGCCCATGGGGCCTAATGTGGCGATTATCAGCATTGCCACATACAGAAACATGTTGATGTTCTTAAGACAGGCCAATGCCGGAACCGTGCTCTTTATAAAATCAGTCCACGGTATGATGGTGCCGAAGGAATAAATACAAATCATATAGAAACCGCCAGCCGCCAGGAGCGCCATGCTGATAACCTTGCCGAACTTGTTCCAGTCCAGGCCTTCCGCTGCTTCCTCAGCCTGCTGCGGTATGGTATCAAACCCTGCGTAGAAGAACGGGGTCATTACCAGCACCGAGATAATGCCTGCAAACATGTTGTTTGCGCTGGTTACCGTGGACGGTCCCTCCACCTGTGTAAAGGAGGGAAGGATGTTGGACGGCCCGCCTTTCACGAAGGAGATTGCCATTGCCAGGAGCATGCCCGCCAATAGGGCCTTTGTCAGAAATGCCTGCAGCTTAGCGGCTGCGCTGGCGCCCCGGAAGTTAAGGAGAATCACATAGACTGCAAATCCCAGCGCTATGACAGTGGGGAACAGGTACACATCCGCCCCCATGATGGTATAGAGCTTAACCGCCCTGAGAACCGGGAACAGGCCCCCAAACATATCGGATACTAATGTGGAGATGGCGATGGCCTCCCATGGGCAGAGGATACCGTTGCCCAGCGCCAGGAACCATCCTGTTATGTATGAGGCATTGCGTCCGTAGGTCCTGTCCACATATTCAATGATTCCGCCGGAGATAGGGATGGCCGCTGTCAGCTCCCCGAACACGGCTCCTATGGGAAGCAGGAACACGGCTCCTATGGCAAATGCAATCATGGCCGCTATGGGTCCGCCTCCAATCACCATCCAGTCACCTACCAGCAGCACCCAGCCAGTACCGATGATGGCCCCGAATCCAATGGTAAAGAAATTCCATATGGACAGGGTCTTTTTCATTCCGCCTGCATCATTTCCACTTGGTCCAGACATAAGATCTGTTTCCCCCTTTTTCTTGTTTTTTATATTGTTTCTCAACTCATATCCTCATTTTACACAAGGAAAAAATTAACGCAATACTTTGTGCACAAACGATAATTTCAGTGTAATAATTGGTCAGAAATGTATTTTTTGTCCAAAAAACCTATTTACAATACCACTGAAAGAATTGTATAATCGTTATGCGTTTAACTAATTTCAGGGGAGAATGGTCATGTTCAGAATTGTACTTTGCGATGACAGTCCCGCGGACCTGATGGTGCTGTGCGGACATCTGGAACAATTAAAAGAAAAACGGCCTGTGGATATCATATCCTACACAGACGGCCTGGACCTGCTTAAGGATTATAAACAAAAAGGGTTCTGCGACATCCTGGTGTTAGACATGCGCATGGAAACCATGGGCGGCATCGAGGTGGCAAAGCACATCCGCCAGCTGGACGACGAGGTTCCCATCCTCATTGTGACAGCCACTGTGGATTACGCGGTGGAGGGCTACAAGGTGGGCGCCTTCCGCTATATCGTAAAGCCAGTGGAGAGCGGCGACTTTCTGTCCGCCGTGGAGGAGCTGCTTGACAGGCAGCAGAAAAAACAGGCATCCATCTTTTCCTTTCCCAGCATAAACGGCACCACCAAACTGATGACCGACCATATCTATTATCTGGAATCGGATTTAAGGACCATCCGTGTGGTTGCAAAGGAAGGCACATTTACATTTACAGGCACCATCAGTTCCCTGGAAGAGCAGCTCCGCCCGGACGGCTTCATCCGGATTCACAAGAGCTTCCTGGTCAACGTAAGCCATATTTATAATATATTCAAGGATTCCGTAACCATGGACAACAAAGAGGTGCTTCCCATGAGCAAGCACAAGCGCAGGGAAGTGAACCAGGAATTCTTAAGCTATATGGAGGCAAATCTATGATGAAATTCCCAGCCTGCATGGAGGCAGACCTATGATGAACGTCATTCAGCATGCCTGGGTCAGCTTTGTGCTGTCCGTGGCCGAGACCCTGATTCTTTATTGGCTGTGCAGCAACTTTCTTCACCGGAACCTGCGGCCCATGTCCCAGTACACGGTGGGCATCCTGATTTATTTTATATTCCAGTGGGTAACCTACTGGTTCAACGCGCCTCTGTTCAGCATGTGCGTTTTTTACTGCGCCTTCACAATGCTGGTAAGCTGCATATTCTTTACGGATTCCCTCAGGACCAAGGTGCTGGTTGCTTATCTGTTCGTTGTCCTCAACTATGCCTGCAAGCTGCTGTCCGCAGTGCTGTTGCGTTTTCTGCACAACGAGCCCCTTCCCTCAGAGCCCAATTTCCTGATTCAGAGCCCCCTGGCCCAGATGACGGCCTGCATCCTTTTTTTCTTCTTCACCCTCTTGTTCATCCTGTGCAGAAACATGAGAAAGAGCAACAAAGCCACCCTTTACAATGCCATTTCCTTCCTGGTCCCCTCCGTGATCCTGTTCATTACCATCCAGATTTTCCACATGAGGAACAGCGTATCCCACTTTTACCTGGAGATATCGGGAATCCTTTTCTGCTCCTCCATGTTCCTGTTCTATCTGGTGGACGATTATGCCATTATCAACGAGGAGAGCCAGAAAAATATGATTGCGGACAAACTCCTTACCATGCAGTCCTCCTACTATCAGAAGGTGGAGGACTCCCAGAGGGAAATCACCTCCCTGCGCCACGATTTAAAAAAACACCTCCATTCCCTGGTGGTGTTTTTAAAAGCAGGCCAGTATGAGGAGGCCCTTACATACATTGAACAAATCTATGAATCCGCCAACGGCATGAAGGTGCCCCTAACCGGCGGAAACAGCATGGTCAACATCCTGGTCAACAATGCCCAGCAGCAGGCCGCTGCCTGCTGCGTTCCCCTGACAGCCAACATCATGGTGCCTCCTGAACTGCCGTTTGAGAACGTGGACCTGTGCATCATCCTGGGCAATCTCCTGGACAATGCCCTGGAGGCATGCTGCCGTATGGGAAAGGGAGCCAACCGGTTCATCCACACGGAAATCCGCTGCCAGAAGGCATTCCTGATCATCAGCATCTCCAATTCCTACAATGGCCAGCTGCGCATAGAAGGCAACCGGTACGAAAGCATCAAGATTGGAGAGCAGTACTGCGGCATAGGGCTGTCCAACGTATCCACGGTCATCCATAAATATAACGGCGACATGAAAATCAGCCACAATAACGACGTATTCACGGTATCCGTCATGCTGCCTCTGGTTTGCAGGTAAGCGCCTGCTGCCGCCTGCCTCTGGTCCGCATAAGCGCCTGCCGATGCCTGCCTCTGGTCCGCATAAGCGCCTGCTACCCTTTCCTGCCAGCCGCTTCCTCCACAGGCAGCATCAGCCGGAACTCGGCTCCATGACAGGGCGGACGCCTGTTGCGGGCTTGGACCCGTCCTCCCATGTACTCCATGGCAGCGCGCGTGATGGAAAGCCCGATTCCAAAATTCCCTTTATTGCCCTTATAAAACCGCTCAAACAGATGGGGAATCTCTTTTTCATCCAGGCCGGGCCCATCGTCCTTTACACAGACAACAGCCCATTCCCCCTCCCTTTTAAGAGAGACTGTGACACTGCTTTTTGCATATCTGGCGCAGTTGTTCATCACATTCTGAAACGCTTTTCCAAGCAGGGACGGGTCTGCACTGACCCTGATATCCTCCTGCTCCTTTTCCATCCCAATGCTCACCTTCTCCGCTATCCCTAACCCCTGTAAAATGTCAATCTGCTCCTCTATAAACTCCCCAAGGCTTATGACCTCTGTGCGCAGCCTTGTGTCATGGCTGTCCAGCCTGGATATGGTCAGTATGCCGTCCACCAGCTCCTTCATCCTCATGGTTTCAGACAGAATCACAGCGGCTGCCTGGGCATGGTCCGGGAACACATTGCACTGAATTCCCTGGGCATAACCGCAGATGGACATAAGCGGGGTCCGAAGCTCATGGGATGCATTCTGGAAAAAGGCCAGCTGTTTTTGTTCGGTCCGGTCCAGCTCTGCCGCCATGCCGTTCATTGCATTCTTTAAATCTTCTATTTCCGAGATCGGATAATGAACCCAGGACGGCTCAAATTCCCCTTTGCCTATGGCGCCGGCCTGCCTGCACAGCCCCTTAAGCTGCCCGGATATGCTGCCTGCCACAAACCAGGCAGCAACCAGGGACAGAAATGCCAGAACACCGGCAATGGCAGCAAGAAGCCCTCCCGTGTAGGACAGAAGGGCTTTTGTGTCGGGTATCTCCACATATCCCACCAGATATTTTCCCCTTATATTGCCGGAGCTCTCTGTCTCATAGAGCCGGAACATGTACTGCCGCTTTCCCACAGCAGCCGTGACATCCGCCCCTTTATTTTCCTCAAACATCCCGCCGGCAATCATCTCACGGCACGCCCCGCTGATTTCCTCTCCTTCCCATTCCTCCTCCCCCTGCCTGGGAAAGGTAAGCTTCAGCCGGGAATTAAAGGCAATGAGACTGGCTTCCGGGCGTCCCTTTCGTATATACTCCCTGACCTGGCTCAGAAATTCCCTGGAATACATCTTCTCCTCATCCCTGGTCAGAGTTTCGTTTCCATCCCGCGGATACACCTGCTCCGCCATGGACTGGACGGATTCCATCAGATGCTCTAAGCTCTGGCTGGATATCCGCTTTACGTACCAGCCTGAGGCAGAGGAAAACAGTGCCCAGGAAAGGACAGGAAACAACACAATCAGGATTACCACAGGAACAAAGATGCGTGAACGAATGGCAGACATCATGACCGCTCCCCCCTGTCTTCCTCCAGCCTGAATCCATAGCCCCATACGGTTTCAATGGCTGCCCTGCACCCGGCCTCCCTGAATTTGCGCCTGAGGCGTTTTACCAGATCATCCGCCACCCTGGTATCCAAATCGTAATCCGGCAGCTCCCACACTTCCTTCAAAAGCACCTGCTTGGAGACCGCCTCCCCCCTGCGCTCCATCAGATACTGCAGGAAAGCAAATTCCGTGGGTGTCACGGAAAAGTGGGCGCCGTCCACGGTCATGCAGCGGGAGCGCGGGTCCAGGCTTAAATTAGCGCAAACCAGCGTCTCCCCTGCATCCTGCCGGATGTATCCGGCCCTGCGAAACAGCGCCTTGACCCTGGCTACCAGCTCCAGAGGAAGAAAGGGCTTAACCATATAGTCATCGCTGCCAAGGGTGATGCCCGTGACCCGGTCCATGGGAGCGTCCTTGGCTGACACGATGATAATGGGAACCCGGCTCTCCCTGCGGATCGCCGTACACAGGGCAAAGCCGTCCATTCCAGGCATCATGATATCCAGAATGATCAGGTCCGGACAGGATGTATGGAATGCCTCAAACAGGCTCTTTCCATCCTCAAATGTCTCCACCTCATATCCCTCGTTGACAAGGAATGTCTGTATCAAAGTGCGGATATGCAGTTCATCATCCGCCACATATATGCGTTTCGCCATAATAACCTCCCTGCATGTAACAGTATTTACGGATAGCATACCATCCCGTCAGGAATCCGTAAACCGCTGCCACATTTTTGCCGCATTTTTAACCTGTATCCGCCCTGTGCATCTGTGCTATCCTGTTGGTGTGGACGGCGGATACCGGTACCGCTGTTCCGTATTATCCCGGACATATTCCGGACTGACATTCACAGCCACAGAAAGGAGTTTTCATTCATGAAAAAAATAACAGTCTTTATATGCGCTGCAGCCCTGGCCTGCTCCATGAGCTTCCCTGCCTTTGCAGCCCAGACAAAAAAGGAGTATAACACCGAAACAGCCCAGGTCCGCCAGGAACTGGCCGACACATCTGCCTCCATCAAAAATCTCCAGAAGAGCAGCCGCACTGCCTCCGATGCAGCCAAGACAGTCCGCCAGGGCTGGAAGGACAGCGGCCAGTTAAAGGAACACAAGGATACATGGAACCAGGTCAGGGAATTAAAGGATGATATCACAGAAGTGCAGGTGTCCTATACGGAAGCCAGCGGCCAGGCCAGGCTGTTGAAGGCCCAGGCAAAAAACGATGTGAAGGATGGAAAGTATGACGAGGCCATCGCCAAACTGAACCAGTGCCTGGAACAGAAGAAAAAAGCCCTGAGCTCCATGGAACAGATAAATGGAATCTGGGCGCAGATTGACAGTCTGTTAAAATAACAAATAAGGCATTGTCCGTCCCTCCGGGGTTACGGCAATGCCTTTCTTTTGGCCGGATCATTCCTTCACTGCAGTTCCCTGCAGATCTTCCTGTACGTATCCGCGTATATGCTTCCCTTATTCCATATAAAGGCAAAGTCATGTTCCATCTGGAAATCCCTCAGCTCCAGTTCCCTGAACACGCCCTCCCTTATCCCCTCCTCCACCGCGGTCCGGTACAGGAAGGTGATTCCCGCATCCTTTTCCAGCAGCTGGAGAATGACATGCATACTTCCGATTTCCGTAATGTGGGCAAAATCAGACAGGCGGATATTCTTGATATCCAGATTCTTCTCCAGGATATCCCTGGTTCCCGACCCAGGCTCCCGTATGAGCAGATGTTCCTCTAAAAGGTCCCTTAACTGGACCGGCTCCCCGGCAAATACATGGCCGGCAGCACATACAGGTATGAAAGGCTCTGTCCTGAAAACCATGGAATCAAAATCCACGTCATCGTAGTATCCCTCAACCAGGGCAAACTGAATCTCCCCGGAAACCAGCTTGTGCAGAAGCTCGTCCGTGTTGTTGATGACAACGCTGATGCGGTCCTTGGGATGGCTGTGGATATAGCGGGCCAGGGGGGTGGATATCACTGACTCCCCGATTGTCCTGGTGGTCCCAAACCGCAGGCTCAGTCCCTTCCCGGCCCCCTCAAACATCTGTTTTCGCAGGAATACCTCATCGTTCTTAAGGGTGGTGGCTGCGTGAAGCAGACGTTCTCCCGCCGGGGACAGGTGTATCTTCTTTCCCTCTGCCAGGAACAGCTTCACCTGGTACATGTTCTCCAGATACCGTATATGCTGTGACACGGCGGGCTGCGTGATGTGCAGCGCCTCAGCAGCCCTTGTATAATTCATGTACTCACAGACAGCAAGAAATGTGTAAACCCTGAAATCCAGCATCTGATTTCCTCCTTTTGTTCTCCCTCTGTTTCTCTTAATCATAACACATTCTTATTAAAATATAAATATATATAATTTTACTTTATGCTTTCCATAAGTTACCATATAAACCGTGTGCTGGGTTTTACACCCGGCACACGGTCAAATATCAAGCTATCGGGAATATGAGGAGGAAAAAGAAATGGCATCATTACAAAAGAAATGGAAAGGATTGGCATTCTGCCTGCTGCTGGCTGTCCCTTCCTGGTTTCTGGGGAAAATGTTCCCCATCATCGGCGGCGCTGTCATCGCCATCCTTGCCGGCATGGTCATAGCCGTATTCATGAAAACTAAAAACGGGCTGGAGGACGGTATCAAGTTTACCTCCAAAAAAATACTGCAGTGGGCGGTCATCCTTCTGGGCTTTGGCATGAACTTAAATGTGGTGCTGGAGACGGGAAGGCAGTCCCTTCCCATCATTGTGTGCACCATCACCACCTCCCTGGTGATTGCCTTTGTGCTCCATAAGCTCATGCATATCCCATCCAACATTTCCACTCTGGTGGGTGTGGGCTCCTCCATCTGCGGCGGTTCCGCCATTGCAGCCACGGCGCCTGTAATCAATGCGGATGACGATGAGGTTGCCCAAGCCATATCCGTTATTTTCTTCTTTAACGTGCTGGCAGCCATCCTGTTCCCCACCTTCGGCAAGTTCCTGGGATTTGACACCGCATCCGGCAATGCCTTTGGCGTCTTTGCAGGGACAGCCATCAATGACACGTCATCCGTCACTGCCGCGGCAGCCACCTGGGACAGCATGTGGAATCTGGGGGCAGCCACCCTGGACAAAGCAGTCACGGTAAAGCTCACCAGGACCCTGGCCATTATTCCCATCACCCTGTGTCTGGCCTTTATCCGGACCAGGAAAGAAGAAAAGGCGGATCAGGCCAGCGGACAGTCTGTAAGCTTTAAAGATATCTTCCCGTTTTTTATTCTCTACTTCATCGGGGCTTCGGTCATCACCACCATTGCCATGGGAGCAGGGATTCCTGCCTCAGTCTTTGCCCCCATTAAGGAGCTGAGCAAGTTCTTCATCGTCCTGGCCATGTCAGCCATCGGACTGAACACGGATCTGGTAAGGCTCATCCGCACCGGCGGCAAGCCCATCCTCATGGGAGCCTGCTGCTGGGTGGGAATCACCGCAGTGAGCCTGGCACTTCAGAGCACGTTGGGAATCTGGTAAAATACATACATGTAACTTCAAAAGGGCTTTCCCGGCAGCAGTTAAAATGCAGCCGGGAAAGCCCTTTTTTACGCATGATATTTAAGTTTTGTCTCCACCAGGAAATCCACGCCCAGCTCGTCCGGCTCCCTTCTCACCTCCACATTTTCCCGTTCAAAGAGGTCCGGATATTTGGACAGCAGGGCACGCTCCTGATTCACAAGGCGGTTCAGATGAAAATTCAAAATAGTGTGAAGCCGCTCCCAGTCCTTGGCCAGAATGGCGTCTGTTATCTCCTTATGCTGCTTAAGGGCTTCCCGGTCTATGCCCTGGTCCGCCATGGCCAAAAGACGAATCCGCATGTAATGGCCTGAATTGGCCGATATGATGTCGTTGCAGTATCCCTTGTTGACCCCCACGTAAAAAATAGAATGAAAGTACATATCCTCGGCCAGAAATGCCCGTATGTCCTCCTCCTCCACAAACTTCTCCTGACGGTCCAGGGACATCTCCAGCTCTGTGATGGCCTTTAAATCACACACTGCCATAAACTCCAGAATCACCTTCTCCTCCACACAGGTCCTGAGAAAGCGCTCGTTAAGCACCTTGTCATAATTAATCTTGGATATCATGGTTCCCCGCTGGGGAAGAAAGGTGATAAGCCCCTCCTTGGAAAGGCTAATGAGGGCATCCCTCACCGGCGTCCTTCCCACCTGGTAGGCCTCGCTGATATCCCTGATGCTGAAAATCATCCCGGGACGCAGCTTCAGGTTCAGAATGTCCGTGCGCAGTACGTCATATATGTTGTCTTCCGAATTCCTGCTGTCTGTGCTGCCCATAGAACTCCTCCTGTCAGATCTCTGCTACCTCCCTGTACATGTTCAGGGCTGTCTCTGAATTATAATTATAGTACAAAAGGATATCTAAGGCAAATGGGGAATAGGGAAAACCATTTAATTTTTTGGAAAAATACATTCCGGCTATCTCCGACAGGGCCCTTATGGTGGAACGGTTCTCAAAACCAAGGATTTTCCACAGGCGTATCTTCTCGGTCCTGGTATAAATCCCATCGTACTCCTCTTCCAGATAGTGGTAAATTTCATGGCCCAGAATCAAATCTTCCAGCTGCTCCCTTGTGGTGAAGCCGTCCAGTGAACCGCCTTTAACCGCCTTGTCGATAGGCTCCCTCATAATTTGTATCAGGCCGGGAGGGGTGAAAAGGGCAAATAGCACCCTGTCCGCTATCTGCCCCTTATCCAGGTATTCCACCCTGAGTCCCAGCTTTCCGGCAATCTCCCGGGGATTTGAAGTACCCGTCTGGTCCATGATTTTATCCGCTGTTTCATAGCCGCAGCAGATGGATTTTTCTATCATCTCTTTTTTCCGGCCGCAGTCCACCTTATCCCGGAGCGCATCCCTGGAGAATGCGTACATTCCCCAGGTCATGTCGTCCACGGCAGCCAGCCCCTTCATCATTTTCCTCAGGTTCATCTCTTCCATATCTCTGTCCTCCAGACCGGTCCCATGGCCCCCTTAGCGGGTCCGCGCCTTAATTCTGCCTGATGTTGGCAGCCACCACCAGGATTTCTTCATCCGGTTCCAGTGAAGATACCTCCAGGTCCGTCAAAAGCTCCAGCTGCTCAAAGTCCTGGGCCGTAAAATCCATGACCCTGGCGCCCATGCACAGGTAGTAATCCGGCCTTGCAATCAGCTCTGTCTGGTATACTGCCATATCGTCCCAGAGCTGTTTCAGCGCGTCCAGATAGGCTGCTGCCGTGGTTTTTAAACACATGGCCCTTCCCCGCTGTACCTTTATGAATCCCTTCTTATCCACGATGCGGACAGCGCCCGGCGTACCCGGCTCTGTTCTTTCGCCGTACACATAGAAGTAGGGTGACGTTGCCAGAAGGGCTGTATCCCCATCCGCCAGCCTCATGTCCTCTGCTGCCAGATGCCTTGCCTCAGTCTCATCGCATTCCTTTAGCAGGTCCGCTGTCTTCACCTCCGTTGAACCGGTGGCAATGGCCGTCACCTTGGAGGTCTGGGGATCTATTTCAATATGAATCTCCACGGATTCCGCTGTTGCACCTGACTCAATGGCCTTGTTAAGGGCCTCATTTTTAATGGCCCGGATATCGTCCTTGGACGGGGAAGGCATGATGCGCTCCACCACGTCACGGACCATGGACAGGGCCACTCCTATGGATGAAATGACCTCGGCATTCTCCGGAATGGAGTACTTGACCCCCATCTTATTGCTGAAATACACGATCAGGGAAGCGGCTCCGCCTCCGACGCCCACCAGGGATATCTGGTCCTTTTCCAGCTTATATTTCTCAGCCAGCTCCAGTATCACCGGCTCAATCTTGGCATACGCCTTTTCCATAATTTGCTTTGCAATGTCCTCCACCGTTGTACCGCAGTAGTCAGCCAGGGCTTTCATGGCCTTTCTGGCGGATTCCACGTTGCCGTAGGAGAAATGTTCCGGCTTTACCAGTCCCAGCACATTGGCTGCGCAGGAGTTGGTGAGGGTGACAGCGGATCCGTCCTCCATCCGGATTCTCACATAGTCGTCCGGATCCCCCTGCTTGGGTGAGAAGAATTCCACCTTCGGCCCCCTGATTTTATCCGTATCCGTGAACACGGCATAGTCCAGTCCTGCTATATGGGCGGAACGTGGTCCCACATCCACCACGCCCTGCTTGTTAGCCCGGACCATGGAGCCGCCTGCCACGCCCAGCACCCGCACATCCAGGGATGAGATATAGGTGGCATGGCCGCCTACGATGGAATAGTCAATGGCAGGCCGCCCGTTCTTGATAACGCCTATATTGGTGGTGGTGCCGCCCACCTCAAAGTACACGCCGTTGGAGGCCCTCAGATACATAAGGGATCCCATGACAGAAGCAGCCGGGCCGGACAGCATGGTCAGCACGGGGCGCTTCTTCATCTCCGTAATCTCCATGACTCCGCCGTCGCCTCTCATAATCATCAGAGGCACATGAACCCCTGCTTCCCGGACAGAGCCTTCCGTTGAATTGGCTGTATCTAACATCTTTGGAAGGATGGAGGCATTGATGGCAGCGGTTCTGGTCCTTCTTGTAAGACCGTAGAGCTTGGTGATGTCGCTGGCCATGGTGGTGGGGATGCCCCTGGCGCTGGCCGCCTCATACACCTCTGCCTCAGGGCCTCCGTCGTCCACGCCGAACGCCATGGAGGATACCAGTACCTGGGCCCCTGACTTCTGCATGCTATTTATAGTATCTTCAACAACGGCCATGTTCATTTTCTTCACGTTGATGAAGTCATTTACAATTTTAATTTTCTTCTGGTTGCCCAGGTCTATATCATCCAGTTTTGTCTGTTTTTTTGCCAGGAAACCTTCCAGGCCTCCCTTTGCCATGCCGATGACACCTACAGTGGCCACATCGCCCTCAATCAGGGCATTGGTTGCCTGGGTGGTGGAGTGGGCCACAAATACCACATCATCCGGGCTGATTCCATTTTCATTCAGGCAGTTTTCAAAGGACTTAACCACACCCGCGGCCACGCCTCTGGGGTCGTCGTGGGTCGTCTTAACGGAAGATTTCCCGATAATCTCATGGGTGGCGTTATCAATTGCCACTGCCTTTGTGTGGGTGCCGCCTACGTCTATACCCATCCTAACTGATCTTCCCATTTTAAAACCTCCTCATCTCAAATCATCAAACCGTCTTATAAGGGGGAGCCGGCAGGTATCCCGCCAGCTCCCATCCGGACAGCAGGGAATCCTTCCCTGCTGCAGCCGGCCGTCTTATACTCCCGTTCACATCTACATCAGGCCGCCGTACAGTACGAATACTGCAGCGCAGCAGATAATGCCTACAATCCATCCGGTAGGAATGGACATCTTCATATAATCCTTGGTGGAAACCTTGGTATATCCAAATCCCCATGCAACCCAGGACTGGGTGATATCCAGATGCTGAGGCGCAATGGTGGTCACTGCAAACAGCGGATACAGGAAGGCTACCGGTGCATTGGGAAGGGTGGCCACTACAACTGCCAGGATTGCGGTTCCGCATCCAACCAGGTTCATGGGGCCGCGGAAGAAGCCGAGAGGTGTCAGTATGGCGAACACGATGGCCAGGGTAATGGCTGTGGTAGGCACAAATCCTCCCAGGATAGCTGTAAAGTAAGGCGCTGCATAGGTTGCCGCGTTATTGAACATGGCCAGGGTAAGCAGGAATCCTACCATGGGGGCCACATCAATGGAACCATCGGTAAACAGTTTTGCAAAGAGGCGGCAGATTTCGGAATAGCTGCCCTTCATTTTTCCCGTTGTAATCAGTGCGTAGATGCCGGAAAGACAGAATCCTAAAATAATGGGAATCTTGAAGAGCACCACGCCCAGGACAGGAAGGATAACGGAAATCCAGGAAATGGCCGGGGCATTGTCACTTGCCGAGGAAGCAGTGGCCGCCCATGCGTGGGCTGCCTTTTTGTTCATGGAAAGGTTGGCAACCACCAGCACTACCACGATGGCTACCACCATGCAGGTAACGCCAATCTTGAAGTAATCGTTGTAGGTGTAATCAGCTGCCGCCGCATTAAAGCCCGCATATATGGTCTGGTACTGCTGGAAATTGACGATATTTCCAAAGATGCCTGCCATGATAGATCCCATAAAGCTGAACATGGCCACAGGAGCCGGAATGCCCAGTGAAAGCAGAATGGGCAGTACGATAACCGCGATGGAAATAACAGGTCCGATACCGGTCATGGACATAAAGATAATGGCCGTAACGATACACAGGAGCGCCATGGTGATTCTGGGCTTATCGCCGCCCAGCTCAACCACCTTACGAATCAGGGTGGCCGCTATGCCGGTGTCCACCAGGACCCTGCCGAAGAATGCTCCGAAGAATACATTGACCAGAATGGACTTTGCATATCCGGCAGGACCCTCTGCATATACATACTCCAGCACCTGGATGAAGGTTTTGCCTTCCATGGCCGATGTGGGCGAAAATGCGTTGCCCACCAATGCCAGGGCAGTCCAGAACGTTGCCATGATTGCAAATCCCACCATCAGGTTGAATCCCTTCACACAGTACCATACCATGCCTAAGAAGGACAGAATCATGATAATACCGATAATTACATTGATGTTCATACGAACCCTCCTTTGATGAAAATAGTTGAATGCTCTCCCTCAGAGACTCCCTTATGCCTCTGCTTTTCTGTACCGGAGCGCAGGAATGACGGGAATGAATCTCCGGATACGTTCTGGTTACATACGCACCTTTCATTCATCTTAACCCCTTGTTGCTGATACTAATATATTAGTACTGATATATTAGTTTGTATAGAGTCATTTTCCACTGTTTTTCATCTTATTTTTATACATATTTCACAAAATATCACATTTTTATACAGTGTTTTTACACCGTTTTAGCGGCTTTTTAACATTGTCGCATCTCGTTTATTGCTATCTAATATATTAGCTCGTCCAAAACAATCCAAGGATGCGGTAAGAGTTCATACTCTAACAAAAAAATCGGCATGCCGTGATTAACAGCATACCGAAAGTTTAATAGCCCTCATGGTCCTGAAACGTCCTGAGATACATTTTATCCCGCCGGGAATGGGCATCTCCCGGCATTTACATTACATTCTCTCTCCTCCCCTTTTCCAGGGCCCTCAATGTACTGTCATGGAGCACTTCCTTCTTATACGGGTCCTGGGACAGATAGTAGGAATAGAGGATGTCCGTCAGCAGGAGAATGGGGAACTGGGGTGAAATCACATTTCCATGGTTCAGATGGAGCAGCGACGGAAGAAGCACCACCTCATCGCAGAAGGCATCGAAATCAGGCCTGTTCCTGGCAGTGAGCATCACGGTCCTGGCGCCCCGCTTGTGGGCTTCCTCCAGAAGGTATAATACTTCCTCCTTCTCACCGCTGATGCTGACGCCAAAGACAAGGCAGTTCTCGTCCTGGAACACGCCGCGCATACGTATCATGTCGCTGTGGTCCATGGACGTGATGTCCAGGCCGATACGCATAAAACGCAGCTCCATCTCCCTGGCAGCCAGGCCTGAACTTCCTGTTCCGCAGACAAACACGCGTCCCGCCTTGGCCATATACCGGCACACCCTCTCAATCTGCTTTTCATTTACCAGGTTATACGTCTTATTCAGAAGTTCCTGGTAGGCATTGAGCACAGTCCTGGTGTTGCCTGTCATGGAGTCCTGCCTGACCACAAAATTTTCCTCATACTGGTAAATGAATTCCCTGTAACCCCTGAATCCGCACTTCTTTGCAAACCGCGACAGGGACGCCTCCGACACAAACAGCTTTCCGGCCACTGACTTAGCTGAAAAATCCATCTGCTCCCTGTTATAGATAAAAAAATCCGCAATACTGCGCTCCACCGTTGTAAAATTCACATAATTGGATTCTATGACCGGTATCACTGATTTCAGATATTCCATAATACCTCCTCCTGGTTAAGACCACAGACCTGCTTTCGGCCAATACCGGTCAGCTCCGGGCCTTTCCCTGCCTCTCCAGGAAATGATAGTAGGCTCCCCGCATCCCCGCGTCATTCTGGTGCCTGGCAAAGGCCAGCTCTGTCTTTTCATATATGCTGGATACCAGATACCGGGCAAGAGCCTTTTCCAGTCTGGGACGCAGGTACGCCTCCTGGGCCATGATTCCCCCTCCCAGCACTACGATCTGGGGATTCAGCACATAACATATATTGGAAATGCCTTTTCCCAGACAATCGCACATCTGGTCAATGGCCTCCACGCATATAGAGTCCCCTTCCCCGGCCAGCTGGAAAATACGGTAGCCGTTCCACTGGGCCTCAGGCTCCCCCTTGGCAGCCGCCACCCGTTTTACCAGTATGCTGGCAGCTCCCAGGGTCTGGAAATCACTTCCGTCCATGTGCATGTATCCCACCTCGCAGGCGCTTCCGCTCCACCCGTGATACACCCTGCCGCCGATGATGATGCAGCCGCCGATTCCGGTTCCAACCGTAAGGCACAGGGCCGACTGGGCCCCTGCCGCTGCCCCGGACACAGCCTCCGCCAGGCCGGCGCAGTTCACGTCATTCTCCACCTCGCAGGGAAGTCCGAATTCCGCCTCCATGCTGGCCTTGATCTTTGTTCCCGCATACTCAGGAATCAAAGGGGCTGCATAGAATATCTCCCCCTTTTCCACATCCACCATGCCGGCAGTGGACACACAGATTCCCTCTGTCTTCCGGTCCTTCAGGTAGTCCGCCGCAATCCCCATGACCTTTTTTAACAGGGCAGGCCCGCCTTTAAAGGCCTCGGTGGGCACCTTACCCTTTGCAAGAAATTTCTCATTTTCGTCCAGCACCCCGTGCTTGATTTCCGTTCCCCCGATATCAATGCAAATATACTGTTTCATCGTAGCACCGCTCCTTTAAATCTTCTTTTCACCCTGACGCCGCCCTGCCGCAAAAGGCAAACCTGCCCGGAGCGCAGACGGGATGCTCCGTCCTGCGTTCCAGGGTCTTTGGTTTGCCTCTGTATCCGGGTCTATATGCTTTTAATGGTCAATCCGCACCTTGAATATGGCCTTCTTGATTTTCTCAGGTTCGTTTACGGCCACGGCTGTGCGGTGTCCGTCCTCCGGGTAGCAAATCAGGAAATCCCCCGGCCTGAGCACCACATGGCTGTTGGGTGCGCCGTCCATGGGAAGGAAGTCATCCTTCTCCACATACTCCTTCTGCTCCATGTTCTCTATAAAGTTTAAATCAATCTGCTCCTGCCCGTCAAGCATTAAATGTACATCCAGGTAATTCCTGTGGGCTTCCCAGAAGCGGTTCTCAGGCCGGGTGGTCTCATACTCCACCACATTGACAAACAGCCTTTCTCCGTCGATGGGATGGCATCCTTTTTCGTAAGACGCCAAATCATGCTCCTTTGCATAGGCAAAGCATTCCTTTAAATCCTCAGGAAGAAAGGCATAGGTCTTTTCCTGTGTAATGTTTCCAAATATCATGATTACCTCCTGTTAATGAATCATTAATTGTGGTAAATCGTAGCGTCCTTTACAGGCTTGGATGTATCCCCGTCCATCTTTCTTGTAATCATGCTCACCGGGATTCCCACTACCAGTGAGATGGCGATGGAGATGATGGAATAGGACCAGATGGATACGGAGCCCGCAGGAGCCATGTACTTGATGCAGACCATGGTAACCGCTGCCACAAAGAATGCCACGTATGCGCCCTTTGCATTGGCCACCTTTGTGAATGTACCCAGGGCAAATGTACCGCCCAGCACGCCCAGCACCAGTCCCATGAATCCGTTGAACCACTCATAAGCTGACTTGATTTCGCCGTTTGCCAGTACCATGGACACCAGAATGGCCACAATGCCCACGCCCAGGGATACATACTGTGCGATTTTTGTCTGAAGGGCAAAGCTCATCTCCTTCTTGGAAAGACGCTCCTGGATATCCAGGGTCCAGCTGGTTGCCACTGAATTAAGGCCGGTGGACAGAGTGGACTGGGATGCCGCATAGATGGCTGCCAAAAGCAGTCCTGTGATACCTACCGGAAGCTCATAAGCAATATAGGACGCGAAAATCTGGTCCTGCTGGGCTGCCGGAGGAAGCGCGTTCTGGCTGTAGAATACATACAGTCCTGTACCGATGAGGTAAAATACGGTTGCGATGAAGATGGACAGAGCGCCGTTGGTCAGCATCATCTTGTTCAGTTTCTTCATATCTGTGGTGGTGGTGAAACGCTGCACAATATCCTGACTGGATACATAGGAGGAACAGGTGTTAAGACCTGCGCCCACAATCAGCAGGAATACGCTGTCCTTCAGTATATTGGGATTAAAAATAGGCTGGTCTGCCGCCAGGAATTTACCTTCGCCCATGGTCTGGAAAATGGCTCCGAACCCGCCGTTTATGCCGTTGGCCAGGTAGAACAGCGCAAAGGTAACGCCAACCAGAAGGACGCTGCCCTGGATGAAATCGGTCCAGAGAACGGATTTAAGTCCGCCTGTGTAGGAATAAATAATGGCAATCACACCCATGGCAATAATCAGGAGATTTACATTAAGGCCTGTAAGCTTGGAGAGTACCATGGATGGAAGATACATGATGATGGACATGCGGCCCACCTGGTACACGATGAACATGACGGCGCCCAGGACACGCAGGCCCTTGCTTCCAAAACGGATTTCAAGATAATGGTAGGCTGTGTCGATGTCCAGCTTGCTGTAGATTGGCAGGAAGAATTTAATGGTAATGGGTATGGCCACAAGCATTCCTAACTGTGCGAACCACATAATCCATGTTCCTGCATAGGAATTTCCTGCCAGGGACAGGAAGGAAATGGGACTTAATAATGTTGCGAATATGGAAACGGAAGTAACCCACCACGGAATGGTGCCGTCTCCCTTAAAGAACTCTTTTCCCTTCATCTCCTTTTTGGAGAAGAAGAGTCCGGCAAATAATACAGCCGCAAGATAAACAATCAGTATAATCAAATCAATTGTAGTAAAACCCTGCATAAATCAATCTCCCTTCTTTGCTATACGGAAAACCCTGGGAAACATCCTCCTTTTCCCAAACGCATTCCGGTCCCATGCCGGCCCTTTCTCCCTCCAGAAAGGACCGGGGACCATTTACATTATCTTCAGTACTGCACAGGTAACTGTGATCAGAGCGCCTGACATCCCCGTCAGAAACACACCTGGTCTTAGCAGTATGCTGCAACCGCTTCCTTCACCATGCGGGCTGCTTCCTGTGCAATGGCAAGGTCGGATTCAATCAGCTGAGGCAGCGGTTCCCTGACCCCGCCCAGATCCAGGGACTCGTTGATGCGAAGCATCTCTTTAATCATACCGTACATATTGCCGTGTCCGGAGCACATCTTGTAGATAATGTCGTTGGCAGCATACTGTACCTTCATAGCCTCTTCCATCTTACCTGCCTTCACCAGCTCATCCATTTTCAGGAACAGCTCAGGCATCACGCCGTAGGTTCCGCCGATACCGGCCTCTGCTCCGATGACACGGCCGCTGATAAACTGCTCGTCCGGGCCATTGAAGATGATGTAGTCATCCCCGCCTGCCAGCTTGAACATCTGGATATCCTGCACAGGCATGGAGGAATTCTTTACACCGATGACCCTTGGGTTCTTCCTCATCTCGGCGAACAGGCTCTGTGTCAGGGCCACGCCTGCCAGCTGGGGGATATTGTAGATAATGAAATCCGTGTTGGGAGCTGCCTGGCTCATGGCATTCCAGTAGGCGGCAATTGCATACTCCGGCAGATGGAAGTAGATGGGCGGGATGGATGCGATGGCGTCAACGCCCAGGCTCTCTGCATGCTTTGCCAGCTCCACGCTGTCCTTGGTATTATTGCAGCCCACATGTGCGATGACGGTCAGCCTGCCCTTGGCAGCTGCCATTACATTTTCCAGTGTAATCTTGCGGTCTTCCAGGCTCTGGTAGATGCACTCTCCTGAAGATCCATTTACATAAACGCCCTTAACGCCTTTTCTGATATGGTACTCAGTCAGAGCCCTTACCCTCTCCGGGCTCACATTTCCCTCTGCGTCGTAGCATGCGTAAAATGCAGGAATAACACCTTTATACTTTTCTAAGTTTGCCATAATCTTACTTCTCCTTTCAATGACCCGTTGGGTCCCCTTTATAATGAAATGGTTAACATGTTTGTACTAATCCAGCGCCTCTGCAAAAGACTTTGTTATCAGCTGGGGCCTGGTGATAATGGAACCCACCACCACACTGAAGGCCCCCAGTTCAATAACCCTCTTCGCCTTTTCCGGCGTGTTGATGTTTCCCTCCGCAATGACACGGTGTTTCACCTTTTCCACAATCTGGCGGATGATTTCAAAATCGTTGGATTCAATTTTAAGGTCTCTGCTCTGGTCCGTATAGCCCACCAGTGTGGTCCCGATAAAGTCAAATCCCAGCTGGTCTGCGTGAAGGGCTTCCTCCACTGTAGAGCAGTCCGCCATCAGCAGCTGTTCCGGATAGCTTTTCCGGATTTCCCTGTAAAATTCATCCAGGGTCCTGCCGCCCGGCCTCAGGCTGTGGGTAGCGTCCAGCGCTATGATATCAGGTTTGACTTCCATCAGCTCGTTGATTTCCTTCATGGTAGGCGTAATGTATACCTTGCTGTCCTCATAGTCACGTTTCACGATGCCGATGACAGGCAGGTCAACCCGGGCCTGGATTTCAGCGATATCCTCCTTGGTATTGGCACGTATTCCGTACGCTCCGCCCTCCTTGGCAGCCAGTGCCATCCGGCCCATGATAAAGGACGAATGAAGCGGCTCATGGGGCAGGGCCTGGCAGGATACAATCAGCTTCCCTTTCAGGCTCTCTACTTTTTCGTTCATATGAGTTCCTCCTTGTTATGAATGCCTGGCAGCCTTGTTCCGGCTGCTCATCTCTTGTAGCTTTAGTATAACAGGTTTGATTTTATTTTCAATAGCACTTAGATGTTCAGAAAGTTCTTTCACTTTTTTTAAATCAGGGCGCCATATTACACAAGTTTTTGTCAGGTGATTTATATATTATGCACAATAAAACGTTCTTTGTTTCTTCATAAATGCAAAAAAAGGAAGCCTACAAGGCTTCCTGACATCGATCCCGGTACTGGGCCGGCGTTTCCTGGGTATGTTTTTTGAAAAACTTGGAAAAATAGTTGGGGTCCTCGATGCCCACGCTGCGGGCCACCTCATAAATTCTCAAATCCGTTCCCTTCAGAAGCTTTTTGGCTGCCTCGATGCGGATGGATACCAGATAGTCCATGAAGTTGATTCCCATAACACACTTGAAGGTCCTGCTGAGATACGAGTTGTTGATATAGTTGATCTTTGATATCTTAGCCAGCGACAGAGTGGAATCATCCATATGCTCGTTCATGTACTGGACAATCCGGTGGACCAGCATGGTGTTTTTCTTGTTCATGTACTCTTCAATCTGGCAGACCGTAAAGTCTGTAAACTGGCTGATATACTTCTCAATCTCCTCTGCCCCGGTGAGACGGAGTATCTTCTCATAGGGCAGATGGTCCGTGCTGTATATCTCTATGTAAGGAATTCCATTGTCGCTCAGGGTGGACAGGGTCACATTGACAATGGAATAAGATATAACAAGATAATCCGAAAGGCTGCTCTGCGGCAGGCCCTTAAGTGTCCCGTAGGCCGTGCCCACCAGCTGCCTCACCTTGTCCCCGGAAGGTATCCCCAGATATAGGGGCAGCTCCTCTGTCAGGGTCTGGATCAGCTCCTGGAGGCCTCCCATATCGGATTCCCTGCCCGATGAAAGAAATGCCTGGTTGTGGCTGTAGCTGGCAATCATGGCATTCTTATATGCCTGCTTGTAGCTGTAGCGGATCTCCTCCAGGGAATCCACCGGATTTCCGCAGCCCGCATAGATTCCCATGGACAGCTTTTCTTTAATCAGTACGGTAAAATGGGCGCCGTAGGACATGAGGCTGATTTTCTTATTCTGGCTCAGGAGAATCAGGTTCTGGTGTATGTCCTTTAGCAGCAGCACATCCGTAAGGCGGCTTACCGCCGGGGACAGCACCTCCATGCACTGCTGCCTTCTCAGCTCGTCCTCCTCCGGGTCATTGTGTTTCTCCGGCATCAGCACCATTACATTGTAGTGCCCTGTATCCCTTCTCAGAGGAATATCATAGTAGCGTATGGTACCCCACAGGCTTTCCTGGTCCACCTTATTCAAAAGCAGGTTGTTGAGGAAATTCTGGACAATCAGCGTCCTGGACTCCGCAATCCTGCTTTTAAGCCCCTCAAACTCAAAAATAGCTCTGCGCTCCTCCATGATATCGGTCCGCACATCCTTCATGACCTCAATCAGTTCCGCCCTCCGTATGGGCTTTAACAGGAAACTCTTGATGCCCAGCTCCACGGATTTCTGCGCGTACTGGAACAGGTCATGGGCCGTCAGAACGATGACCACGATCTGCGGATACTCCTCCGCCAGCATCTGGGCAAATTCCAGGCCGTTGATATAGGGCATCTCAATGTCCGTGATAACCACGTCAGGATGCTCCTCTTCTATCAGTTCCATGGCCTGGTTGGCGCTGGCCGCGTCCTCCACCGGCTCATAGCCGATGGACTGCCAGTCCACAAAAACCCTGAGAAGTTTCCTGGTTTTCTCCTCATCATCCACAAACATCACTTTTAACAGCTGGTCATATCCAGTCTCCATGGTCCTCTTCTCCCCCGCAGGTCACCGGCAGAAGGAAGGTGATTTCCGTTCCTCCCTCCGGCACGCTTCTAATCTGGTAAGACGCCTGTTCACCGTATATCAGTACGATTCTCTGTATGGTGCCAATCAGGCCAATCCCGGTTCCCGACACGTCAATATCAATATTCCATATTTTATGGTAGTCCTGAAGTTTTGACAGGGCGGAAGCATCTATGCCCACTCCGTTGTCCCGCACCTGTATTTTCATCCGGCCGCCCTCCTCCGGTCCAATCCGGATGCGGATATGCCCGTTTCCGCCCATTGGCTTAATCCCGTGGTACACGGCATTCTCCACTAACGGCTGGAGAATCAGGTGGGGCACCAGAACCCTGAGGCAGCTCTCATCCACCTGGTACTCCACATCGAACAAATCCCCGTACCTGAGCCTCAAAAGCTTTACATAATCGTTTACAATGGCTGTCTCCTTTTCAACGGTTATCATCTGGTCCCCCTGGCTCAGGCTCTGCCTGTAAAAGCTCCCCAATGTCTCTATGGCCTCATAGGTCTGGGACGGCTCCTCCGTCAAGGCCATATAGCCGATAGCATCCAGGGTGTTGTAGAGAAAATGAGGCTTTACCTGCTCAAACAACGCGTGCAGCTCCGCCTTTTCCTTGATTTTCTGCTCCTCCACCAGCCTGGACAGCAGGGATGATATCTCGTCCACCATGTTATTGTAATTCGTCTGTAAAATCCCAATCTCGCTTTTGGGGTATTTGACAGGTATCTTCCTGAAATTCCGGTCCTTTACCGTATTCATCATTCCAATCAGCGCATAGATGGGATTGGATATGGACTTGGATATGTAAAGGGAGCCGAAAAGCATCAGCACCACATTCACCAGAAAAATAAGGGTGGCGATCAGGAACAGGTCCTTAAAAGCGCTGCGGTTCACCTGACTGGGTATCCTGGCAATCAGGTGCCATCCATAGTCCGGCAGGTAAAGGGAAGTGGTATGCTCCCCATCCCCCTTGCGGCTTACCAGAAGTTTTTCCTCATCACTGCTTCCGGCCGGCGTTTTAAGGAAATCCTGGTATTCAAATCCGGGCGTACCCGCAATCAGGTTTCCATCCTGGTCCATAATCCCTATCATGGCCTGGCTTCCATAAGCAGCCGCGCTGCAGATTTCCGCTATGGCGTCTGTGGGAATATTCATAATAATGAATCCCTGGGGCTTCTGGGTCTCCAGACTGTTGATGGTCCGGATGACAGACACAAACCTGGAATTGTATCTTTTATAGAAAATGCCTCCTGCCTCATACTCCAGTATATAGCTCCCCCCTGCTTCCAGGGCTTTCCTGTACCACGGACATTTCAATGTGGAATCCACGCTGAGCCGCTTCATGTCATGCTTGTCCACGCCGTACAGGTGCGCCGAAAAATCCAGAAGATAGATGGACTCCAGATAATGGTTGCTGTCAAGAGCGGTAAACAGCATGTTGTCATATGTTTTTCTGTCCTCCGGCCTGGGAAGATGGTTCACCACATCCAGGGTGCCTCCTTTTAACAGCATATTGAAATCATCGTTCACATTAAGGACCATCTCATCCAGATTGTTTCTGACCCCAGTGACCATCTGCACCGATGACTGCTCTATCATGGAGTCCTCCTGCTTCCTGGCAGCCCACGAATACAGGGAATAGGTCAGAAAAAAGCTGATGAGGAAAAATATCACGAACACGGCCATGATTCTGCGTGAAATATGTTCATGGAACAGCCAGTCCCAGGCCCCTTTTACATTCTCACATAACCCTTTCATATACATCCCCATAACCGGCTCATGCCGGACCTGGGACCGGTGTTATCCGGCCCTATGTCCAGCACAGCGCAAGTCTCTCAAGTATTTTATTTACCTGTTCCCCTGAGGTCCCCATGTTCAGCCTGAACCAGCCTCTGCCGGCCTCCTTGAAATGGGTTCCCATAAGCGGTATCAAATGGCCCTTTTCTTCCAGCAGCCGTCTCATGTCCTCCTCGGATAAACCGGTGCGTCCGTATCCAATCCACATAAGATAGGTGCCGTCAGGCACATAGGCATCCAGCCAGGGCAGTTCCCTGTTTATGAACTCCTGGGCAGTCTTTATGTTTTCATAGACCTGCGCCCGCATCCGGTCCACCCACTCCCCGCATTCCCGGTAAGCAGGTTTAAGGATATCGGCCGCGAACACATTAGGGTTGTGAAGCCCCCACCGGTCTATGGTTTCCTCCATGGCCCGCCGCATTTCGGGATTAGGGAGAATGACACTGGAAAAAATCAGTCCGGGGATATTCAGGGTTTTTGTCAGGGAATTGAACACAATAACCTTTTCCTGCTCCGGATTATGGTACATCGTTAAAAGCGGCTTATACACATGGCCCGGCCACACAAAATCCCCGTGTATGTCATCTGACAGCAGAAGCAGGTTATGGCGTTTGCAGAAGGCGGTGACCCCTGACAGTTCTTCATCCGTCCACACCCTTCCGGTGGGATTGTGGGGATTGCAGAGGATATATGCCCTGGTTTTCTGGTCCGCCAGCCTTTCCAGACCGTCAAAATCAATGGTGAAACGCCCATTTTTAAGAATCAGGGGACTTTCCTTCAGATTCCGGCCCCATTTTTCTACTGCCCCTGTCAGCGCAGGATAGGCGGGTGTATTGACGATAATGGAATCTCCCGGCTCTGTGAAGGTGTCCACCGCCATGTTAAGGGCCATGTTGATCCTGGGAGAGAACAGCACCCATTCCTGCTTTACCTCACAGTGATACCGCTCACGCATCCAGTCTGAAACCAGTTTCTCATAACCGTCCGGCAGTTCGGTATAACCAAAAACCCCATGGTCCAGCCTGCGTTTCATGGCTTCTAAAACCGGATCCGGCGGCGCCAGGTCCATATCCGCCACCCCGCAGTACAGATAATCGGGATTATCCCTGTATTCCTGTCTGTATTTTGCGCAAAGGGTGTCATGCCGGTCCGTTACATATCTCACTTCCATCCTGTTTCCCTCCTGTCATCTGTTTCCTCTTGCTTTAACCCGTTCATACGGCTTATAAATTCCTCCGGCATGATATCCCCGCGAAACAGGCATTCCAGGCTGTCCAGATATCTGGCCGCGTCGGTTCCTTCCAGGAGATTATCCCACCATATGGTATAGCTGGCGGCATGGTCCGTGTACTCATGAATCTCCTGCATAAGCGGGTTTAACTGGGCGTCACCCGTATCCACGTTGATATAGGGGAGGTCATTTGACTTGCATTTATAAAGCTCCACTGCCAGCCCCATGGCCATATACTCAGCCAAATCCACGGTAAGTTCCGGGTCCTTTGTACTGCTGCTCACTGCAAAAGCGCTGTCAGGCCCCCCTGTGAAATCATATATAGTGGATTTTCCTGACCCTGTCACCGGAAAGGGCGCGGCCTTCACCTTGCCCGCCACCCTGGATGACTCCCTGTAGACACGGGATGAAGTCCAGCTGCCGTTAAGATACATAGGCGCCTGACCCTGCATGAAAAGAGCCTCTGCCTCCTCCCTGAGCGCAGTGGCCGAGTCAGCCGTAAACGCCCCCATATCCACCAGCTGACGCAGTTTTCTGGCAGCTTCCAGGAAACCTGGGTCGCTGTAGTCCGTCCGCTTTGCTGCCGCATCCGCAACCTTTTCCGGCCCCACTTCCCGGAGCGCCAGAAGGTCATAATACATGGCAATGGTCCACGGCTCATTGCCTCCCACCGGCATAGGGGTTATGCCGTTGTCCACAAAAGTCTGGCATACCCGGATGAACTCATCCCAGGTCACAGGTATTTCCAGGCCATACCGGTCCATCATTTCCATGTTGTAATACACCATGGCCACAGAACTGTCCAGGGGCAGCGCATAGGTCCCGCCGTCAAACTGGATTCCCTTCATCATGGCATCGTTCAGATGGGACTGGAAATCATCACTGTAATACCGGCTCACCTCCAGCACCTTTCCCGCGTCCACCATGGGTTTTAAGAATTCATGGCTCCAGGTATAAAAGATGTCCGGAAGCTCATTGGCCGCGGCCGCGGCCTTAATCTTTGTCTTATAGCCTTCATTTTCAGCTGTATCCACTTCTATGGTAACATTAAATTTATCCTCTGCCTCCCTGGTCAGCTGCTCCATGATACGCGCGGCCTGGTCGTCATCACTTCCATAGATATGCCATAACCGTATGACCGGCCGCTCTCCCGGACTGTCCTTTGCAGGCGCCGTCATATCCACCCGGACATCCTCATCCTTTTCCGCCCTGCTGCATGCCCCCATTCCAAGAACTGCGGCCAAGACGCACATCCATATGGTTAAATGTCTCAAACCCTTCATACCTTCCCTCGCAGCATCTTTTTCCGGTACCTGCGTTATCCCTTTACAGCACCGGCCGTGGCGCCTTCCAGTATGCGTCTGGAACAGAGCACAAACATGATAAGTATTGGGATAACCGACAGAGCGACTCCGATATACACAGTTCCATAATCATTCTTATATACTCCCTGCATCTGCTGCACCAGAATGGGAAGTGTGAATTTGTCCTGGGAGAACAAAAGAATGGACGGCTTCACAAAGGCGTTCCAGGATTCCACAAAGGTGAAAATGGCCTGGGTTGCCACTCCCGGCATTATGATTGGAAAAATGATTTCGTTGAAAATACGGAACTCCCCGCATCCGTCTATGCGGGCGCTCTCGATCAGCTCATCCGGCACATAGGAATCAATGTACTGCCTGTTCCAGAATACCATGGCCGGCGGTGCAAAACAAGTGATAAGAAGGGCCGCGTAATTGTCCAGCATATGTATGTTGTTCATGAGCTGGAAATACCCGATGATTCCCAACTGGCCCGGAAGCATCATGGTAGCCAGCACCAGCCAGAATAACTGCTTGTTGTACTTAAATTTATACTTGGCAAAGCCGTAGGCTGTCAGCGCGCCCACGTAAACCGTAATCACCGTGCTGGCAAGGGAGATAAACAGGCTGTTGAGCAGCCCCCTCCATATATTTACATTGGCAGCCAGGTGTTGGTAATTGGTTTTTAAGGATTTTCCCGGCGTCATCTGGAAGGAGGTGGCCAGGGCGGCGTTGTCATGGGTGCAGTTGATAATCATGTTGTAAAAGGGCACGATGCAGATTAGTGCCAGCAGAACCAGGACCCCGTAGGTAATTGCCCGGAAAAACTTTGTCTTTACACTGTACTTCTTGAGTTCCTTTTTTTCCATTTAAAAATTCCTCTCCTTCCCTGCCGTATATTTCATAAATATCAGAGAAAATACGATGATGATGACAAACAGGCCGTACGAAATAGCGGAACCATATCCGTAATCATAATTCTGGAACGCGATGTTGTACATATACATGACCATGGTGAGGACAGATTTGCTGGGTCCTCCCGTGGCCCCCGCAAAGGTGAAGGGCAGATCGAAAAGCTGGAGTCCGCCTATGATGGATGTGACAAAGGCATAGGTCATGATATTGCGCAGCTGGGGCAGTACAATGTGGAAAAAGGTCTGGAATTTATTAGCACCGTCCACCTCGGCTGCCTCCATAATATCATAGGGTATGCCCTTGATTCCCGCGGTAAATATGATGGTATAATATCCAAAATACTGCCAGAACAGCACAAAGGCCACAATCAGCTGGGTAAACAGCCCGTTCATCTTCCAGTTAACCGGCTCCGCTATGATATGTAAGGCCATCAGAAGCTTGTTTACGCTTCCCGCCTTAAAGTCAAACAGCAGGCTGAACAGGACGCCCAGGGAAACTGCGGTTACGAGGTTTGGAAAATAAAAAATGGTTTTGAACAGGTTCCCGCCCCTGAACCGGTGCTGGTTCAGCAGAAAGGCCAGAATCAGGCCGAATATCATCTGGGGCGCCATGGCCAGCAGGGCGATGAACACTGTATTGAAAATAGATTTGAAAAACACCGCGTCATTTAAAAGACGCCTGTAGTTTGCCAGGCCGGTAAAGACAGGAGTCCCCAGGCCGTCCCAGCTGTGAAAGCTGAGTTTAAACGTGTACAGTATGGGATACAGTGTAAAACATAAAAATATAATAAAATAAGGCAGGATAAAAAGCAATCCCCGATTGCTCTTATCCAGGCTTCTCCTTTTTGAGGGCTGTATGCTCTTCCCCTTCTCCGTCATGAAATCCTCCCATCTGAAGGCAGGCCAAAGGCTTCTTTAAAGCCCTGCCCCTTCTTCCGTGAAACAGATGCAGGATATGAATTATCTCACACCCTGCATCCTCTGGTCATTTACAAATCCGGCAGCCGCACTCAGGTCTGCCGTGGTCCGGCATGTTCTAGTCAATTACTATCTCAGGATAGATGCGCTGCATATCCTCCTTGAATCCCTGGCATGCCTCCTCCGGAGTGGCGCCGCCGCCTGCCAGTAAATCCATCTGGGCAGTCATGCTGGTCCATGCCTGGCGGTCGTACTTGGTCATGGGGTCTGCCTTGACGTTCATTGCCGTGTCATAGAAGCTCTGGAAATACTGCTGGTCGCCTGTGACGATGTCCGTATGCCCCTCTTCGATACACTGCTCGATAGCCGGTATATATGCCGGGAAATCGCCTAACTGGCCGGCCAGGCCATTGACCAGGTAATCCTTGTCAGCTGTCATGGTCTTTACCCAGGCATAGGCAGCTTCCTTGTTCTTGGAACCAGAGTAAATGCCGTACCAGGTTCCTCCGTTCTGGTAAGGCGCGGGTGCCTCCATATAGCCCCATGTATCCGCTGCCTTCTCCATTTCTCCCTCCGGGATGCCCGGCTTGATGCAGAAGTTAAGGGCCCAGCTGGGAAGTCCGATCAGGATAAACATATCCTGGGAGTACATGCCTGAGGTCCAGCCTGCCGACCACTGGTCTGCCCTGGCATCCACATTGTTGTCAACCACGCGCTGCATCAGGTTGAGCTGCTCCATCAGGAAATCATCGGAGATGATATGGTTGTTCTCATCCACCCACGGAGCGCCTTTATAGGAACAGTAAATCTGCTCTACGGTCTCAATGTCGTCCAACAGTCCTATTTTGCCCCCGGATTTCTCATTCACCTGCTTGCCCACCTCGATGATGGAATCCCAGTCCTTTAACATCTCATGTAATTCTTCGGGATCATCTGTTCCCAGATATTCCCTTGCCAGAGCCTTTTTGTACCAGAAACCGCCTGGAGTAGCCTGGTAGGACAGCCCTCTTAAATTACCGCTGTTATCCCTTGAGAGCTCGTCCACATAGGGAATCATATCCTTGGAAAGAGCCTCTGCGTCGTAGCTCTCCGTACTCAGGTTCTCCAGCAGGTCGGTGTTCTTGTACATACCAAAGTCTGAAATTTCAAAGGTAGCCACGTCAGGCGCATTGGTGCCTGTGCGGAATGCGTTCTGGAGTTTTGTGCGGTACTCGTTGCCCGGCATGACAGTGACTGTCACCTTTACGCCGGGAACCCGCTTGTTGAATTCTTCCACATAGAAGTTCATCTCGCTCTGGCTTAAGTTGGTCCACACATTGATTTCCCCGGTGGCTCCGGACACGTCCACGCCGGCTGCGCCGCCAGCCTGGCCCGCTGCCTCTGTCTTTCCCTCTGCTGCCTGGGAGGATTCCTTACCGGAAGCCTCTGCCTTTTGCGCTGCTCCGGTGGGCGCGGATGCCGAAGAACCGCATCCTGCCAGCGTACCTGCTGCCAGGGCTGCTGCTGTCAATAAAGCTAATGGTCTTTTTCTCATGATAATTCCCCTTTCTATTCTGCATTCCGGGACATGTTCCCGAAATGTTGTTACCGTTATCCTGATACCTTGCTGTTTCCGTCCGGCTGTAGCACTAGCATGGCCGCAAATCAGTCTGTCCGTCCACCATGCACACAAACTCGCTGATCAGTTCAATACAGTCCCTGACATCCTTCAGGGAACACACTTCCGCCGGAGTATGCATATACCGCAGAGGCAGGTTCACCAGCGCTGCCGGCACACCGTGTCCGCTGATATGTATGGCGTCCGTATCTGTAAAGGTTCTTCCGGGCGTTATGACCGGCTGCGTGCGGATATCCAGCCGCCCGGCTGCCTGTTCCAGAATCCGGTTCATTACCGGATGTCCCATAATCCCCACACAGAGTCCGGGACCGCCTCCCAGGGCCACCCTGCCGCGTACCCCGTCATCCCCGCCCGGTCCATCGCTGGCAAAGGTCACATCCACCGCAACGGCCATGTTTGGCCTGATACCGGCGCCGGCCCAGGCCCCGCCGCTAAAGCCGGTTTCCTCTCCCACCGTTGTCACGGCATAGACTCCGTTTCTGCATTTCTTTTCCTTTGCCCGTCTTAAGGCTTCCATGACAATGAATGCGCCGGAGCGGTCATCCAGGGCCCTGGAGGTGATGCATTCCCCCAACAGGGGCCTCCAATCCGTATCAAACACCACACCGGACCCCACAGGCACATGCCTTCTGGCCGCCTCCCGGTTTCCGGCCCCGATGTCGATAACAAGGTCTGTATCAGACAATTCTTCCTTTTTCTGCAATTCCCCGGAACTTGCCACTGCCCCGTATACCAGGTCCTTTCCCGTGTCAATCCGCACCTTCTGTCCCAGATACATCCGCGGGGTAATTCCCCCCACTCTGGCTGCCCGCAGAAAACCTTTCTCTGTATGGTCCGTGACCATAAGTCCAATCTCATCTATGTGGCCTGCCAGCAAAATCTTAAAGCTGCTGTCCGGATTCAGTATGCCGGTCACATTGCCGTTTACCTCACGCCTAACCTCATCCGCAAAGCCTTCCATATACGCTGCTGCTGTTTTCTGGATATTCGTTTCCCTGCCCGATACTCCCTGGCAGGAGAGCAGCCGGTAAAAAAATTCCTGGTCCATAACTTCCCTCCATCTGAACACGTTTTAAATTATATCTTTTTTCAGCTCCGGTATGAATAAAATAAATTGATGGAAAACCGTATGATTTTGACTGATTTTCGCCCGGATTTTCTTTGCAGATGCCGGACAGGACAGGAAATGACGTTTAGAATGGACAGCTTTTACTATTTATAGTAATCTTTTTACCTTTCCGGGCAGCAAAAAAGCGGTTAGCAGGAAAACAGAGTATATATCTGCTTTCCCCTAATCCGCTCATAATGTACGGCAGGGTTCTAAAATCTTTTAATTTTCTTTGACGGCGTCTTCTCAAACTCCGTCTCCCTGACAATCAGGCTGTAAATTCGCTTATAGACCGGCATATCCTTGTTAAACCCGTCAATCAGTTCCTGTAGTTTTCCCTGGATATCCTTGATATGCTTTTTCTTCGCGTACTCGTAATCCGGGAAAATTTCCGCCTCTATTATCTTATCTTTTTCCCGGACCAGGATTTCCTTTACCAGTTCCGAGCGGCTCAGCTCGTTCTCCAGCTCCTCCGGGGATACATTCTCGCCGTTGGCAAGGATAATCAGGTTCTTGCGGCGGCCTGTGATATAGACGAAATTGTCCTCATCCACATACCCTAAGTCTCCGGTCTTAAGCCATCCGTCCTTCAGGGTCTCGGCCGTCTGCTCCGGCATCTTGTAATACCCCTGCATGACGCTGGATCCCCTTACCCAGATTTCTTCGTCCACCACCCTGGCCTCACAGTTGGGAAGAAGTTTTCCAACAGAACCCTTCTTATTCTCCCATTCCAGATTGGTGCTGATAACCGGCGAGCATTCCGTCATGCCGTAGCCCTGAAGGATGGTAATTCCGTATTCCCTGAAACGGTCTACGTAGTCCGGATCCAGGTAGGCCCCGCCGCTGCATATGATCCGCAGGCTGCCCCCAAAGGCGGCCTTTGCCACCATCTTTTTGGGAATCAGGCTTCCGGCATCCTTTAACTTTCCGTAGATAGACTCAATGACAAGGGGCACCAGCAGCACAATTTCCGGCTTGAACAGCTTCATATTGCGCTGTACATGCATAATGGAATCATTGATGCAGATAATCATTCCTATATAAAGCCCCTTTATGATATCCATGGTCAGACAGTAAACATGGTTGATGGGCAGCAGGGTCATGGACACGGTTCCCGCAGGTATCCTCATGTCCAGGCAGACCGCATTGTCCGTCAGGTTCCTGTGGCTCAGCATGACTCCCTTGCTCTTTCCGGTGGTGCCTGAGGTAAAGAGTATGGTGCAGAGCTGACCGCCGGCAAGCTCTGTCTCATATGTACCGGCATGTCCGGCTATCAGCCGGGACAGCGAAAGCACATCCCCCACCGTCTCCCGGGCCTGCATGGATACCACGTGCCTGATGCCCGGACATTTCCCGCGCACAACGCCTGCCACGTCAGAGCGCAGTTCATCGTACACCAGCATTTCTACATCCGCCCTGTTTAAGAGCTCACACACGGCTTCTACGGGAAGCTGCGCGTCGATGGGCACTGCCACGCTGCCGCTGTTCACGATTCCGAAATAGGTGGTAATCCACTGGTAGCTGGTAGTGCCTATGACCGCAATATGCTTTCCTTTCATCCCAAGGGCCTCCACGGCACGGCTTACAGCCATGGAATCCAGGTTTACCTCATTGTAGGACTTGTCAATGATTTCCTTCTTTACCTTGTACCGGAATGCTGTCTGCTCTCCATAAGCCTCTGCGCCGTGCCGTATTATATCCCTTAATGTCTCTGCTGCCATATCTGCCTCCTGCCTTTTCGGCCTACTCTGCCTGCAGGGACTGGATATAAGCCACTGCATCCTTCACGGTCTTTACATTGATCACTTCCCGTTCCTCTACCTCCACGTCGAATTTCTCCTCAATCTCCCCCACCATGCTCATGAAGTCATAGGAATTGAAGCCCAGGTCCTCAATGAACCGGGAATCCTCCTTAATAGTCTCCGGCGCCACATCCACATACTCACAGATGATCTCTTTTAAATCCTCAAACATATCTTTGTAATCCTCCTGCTTTTTTATTTCTTTTTTAATTCTCTTTCTTGATATTCTCTTTTTGTTATATTCCGTCTTTGTATCCGTCGCATCAGCTGTTCTGCTGTTTTACACCATCTCTATGATTTCCCCTACCGGGCGCTCCGGGTCTTCCACACCCCGGAATATGATTCTGCACAGGTAATAATAAATATACTCCAGCTTCTCCGGCGTCACCACGCCGGTCTGGTACTCAAAACCAAAGTCCAGGCCATTGTCCTCTGCCCTGTGGCTCACGGTGAGATACAGGGTGTGGGCAGCCACACCGTTGGAATAACGGGCAGTCTTATACTTGATATCGCCCAGCTTGTCCAGGCCGGGACCGTCATACTTCATGGCCAGGGGCTGATAGGTAAGGCTTAAGGGCTCATAGGTCTGCCCGTCCTTAAGCTTATAATAATCATGCCTGTAATTGAAATACTCCGACGGGCTGTAACCCGCATGGCGGAAATACTGGTTCTGGGCATCCCTTATTTTGAGCAGGCCCTCCATGAAGGTATCCTCCCTGGACACAATGGTCCTGAAGGGGAAACAGTGAATCCTGCTTCCGCCGCAGCGCTTCTCCGACAGGGTGGCCCGCCTGGAAATGGTGGTGGTGACGGAAACGTCGTCCTGGTCATTCTCCTTCTGGAGATAGGTCCGAAGGCCCATTAAGAGAAGGCAGGTCATGGAAATACCGTATTTCTCGCAAAAATCCAGCAGGCGTCTGGAAGGCTCCCCTTCCAGATGGAAGTTGGTGATATTTGCCTCCACATTATCAGATGTGTTGGTGGCTGCCCTCAGCTTCGGGTTGCGGGCAGCCTTTCTCTCCTCCAGCAGCTTCTTCGGACCGTAGATGTCCGTGAAAATGGGTTCGGAGGAAGCAATCAGTTCCTGGAAAAACTGCCTGTCTTTTTCACAGGCCCTGTTTCCGGCCTCGTAGGCCAAATCCTTTTCCAGCTGCCTGATATAGGAGGACATTTCCTTTGGATGTTCCACCTCGTCGTAAAACCTGCTGGCATACAGTTCAATCACATCCCGGAAAAACAGAATCAGGGACTGGGCATCCATGGTCATGTGGTCCACGCAGATGTAAAGCCCCTGGTACCCATCCGGCATTTTGATCATTACAATATGGTGCATGGGGGAATCGTACCGCTCAAAGGGAACCTCTGTCCACTCCCTGAGCTTTTGCTCCGCGTCCTCCTCCTTCCAGCCGGTAAAGTCAAAGTGTTCGATTTCCTTTGTCTCCTCCTTCACCACATACTGGTAGATGCTGCCCTCCTTGTCATGGGTAAAGCGCAGGCGCATGGTATCGCAGCGGGCAATGGCCTCCTGAATGCAGCTTTTAAGCACGTCCCAGTCTAAGTCCACCTGGATGGTCAGGCTGGATCCGATGTTTAACACCTGCTTCTTGGGGCAGTATTTCAGGCAGTAAAAGTGAAGCTTCTGCGCTGATGTCAGCGGGTATACCTTGTAGCCTTTCCTTGTCTTCATACTCTGTTCTCCTCTTTTCCGAAAACCCGGGCAATCAGTTCCTCAATTGCATGTTCATAGCGGTCCGTATCCTTATAGTAGGCCTCTGCGTGGCTGGCTCCGGGTATGACTAACAGCTCCTTGGGCGAGGCGCAGGCCCCGTACAGCTCATGTACCATGGAACAGGGCACAAAGGTGTCCCTGTCCCCATGGATGAACAGAATGGGAATACGGGCCTTCATTACCTCTTTCCTGGCATTGCATTCATCCAGGCCGTATCCGGCCTCACTCCTGGCCATGCGGTCCGCAATCTGCAGCACGGGAAAAGCCGGCATATGGTACATACTCCTCAGCACATGGCTGAACACTTCCCAGGCAGAGGTAAAGGCACAGTCTGACACAGCGGCCTTTACCTGCTCTGGAAGCTCCAGGCCCGTGGACATCAGCACGGTGGCGGCTCCCATGGAAATACCGTGAAGCATCAGCCCGCAGTCCTCTCCCAGCCGCTCCACCACATACTCCATCCACTGCAAGGCGTCATAGCGGTCCAGACAGCCAAACCCGATATAGGTGCCCTCGCTTTTGCCGTGAGCCCTCTCATCCACCACCATCAGGTTAAAGCCCTGGTTCAGATAAAATTTCGCAATGGATGTGTAGTCGTTGAGTCCTTCGCTGGTATAGCCGTGAAAGCACACCACTGCCCTCCTGGAACCTTCACAGCAAAAGAATGTGCCGTGGAGTCTGAGCCCGTCCCTGGATGTTATGTACACATCTTCCTGAGGCTGTCCTGCCAGCCATTCCCTGCTGGCGCGGATACCCGGAATATGAGCGTCCCAGTCCGTGCCCGCCATCTTCTGTGTCCTGTCCCGCTTTGCATTTCCCCGGACCACGGTCCGGTGGAAAAAATACCGCGCTATGCCGTATTCTCCCGCTGCTCCTGCTGCCGCCAGTCCCAGCATCCATCCTTTGATTCCCATATACCTCACTCCTTTACCGCGGGCTGACCGGCTTTCCGGCGCCGCACACGCACCTGCCTACACAAACATCTGCAGCATCAGAGCCTTTTCCAGGCTCCCCTCAACCTTCAGTTTTCCTGTGGTAAACGCAAAGACCGGGTCCAGCTTACCCGACGCCAGCTTCATAAGCGTATCGGCGGAACAGATAAACTTTGCGTCCCTGTCATAATACTCATACGGCTCCACCCTCAGAACACCGTCCTTAACCTCTGCATAAAACACGCCTTCACCCTCGCCCGTAATATTGAACTGAAAGGCCAGATGCTCCTCTACCCTGCTCACATCGGCCTTCATGAAAATCTCCTTTACCTTTGTAAATACTTCTTCGTAACTCATACTGACTCTCCTTTTTCGTCCGCCGCGCAGACGGATATAATATATGATTGGTAAACCCTGGACTGGTAAAACCGCCAGCCCGGAATACTCCCTTTTATAACGCCCTCCTCCAGGGAAAATGTGATATCCCCCAGCGGAAAGGCCAGCCCTCTGCCAATGGCCTTGGCATAGCTCTCCTTAAGGGTCCACAGCCGGAAAAACCGTTCCCGGCGCTCCGCCTCAGACCTTCCTTCCATCACAAAACTGCGCTCTGTTCCGGAACACACGCGCCTCATCAGGCCCGCCTTAAACGGACGAATCTGTTCCGTATCCGCGCCCAGCGCTCTGTCTGCTACAGCGCAGACCACCAGACCCTTTGTATGGCTGATATTAAATTCCACGCCCTCTGCACCCCTAAGACGCGGTTTTGAACCGGCTTCCTGCTCTACCTCCCAGGTCCGTCCATATTCCTTCATAAGACCAAAGTTCAGCAGGCTCCTGCCCAGTATATGTTCCCGTTCCCGGTTATAAAGACTGCC
The DNA here is from genome assembly GCF_020554465.1 of Enterocloster sp. 210928-DFI.2.20. Lineage (NCBI taxonomy): Bacteria > Bacillati > Bacillota > Clostridia > Lachnospirales > Lachnospiraceae > Enterocloster > Enterocloster sp. 210928-DFI.2.20. Next base: position 52,769 of record NZ_JAJCHK010000012.1, on the reverse strand, counting down.
GCCGGGTTCATATGAAGCCAGATAAATCATGACGTTTCCTCCTGAACCTTGTACTCCTGCTTTTTCGACCAGTGGTCGAATCGAAATCAAACTAAACATAACACGTTTTCGACCGCCAGTCAAGTCTGGCGTTTTCATTTATATTCTGCTATACTTGGATGTATTCTAAAGAAAAAACCGAGGATTTTTCATGCAAAACCATAATAAAAAGGACATGATACTGGATGCCATGCAGGAACTTATGGGTTCTGCCAATGTCCAGGCCATTTCTGTCAGTGATATTGCCCAAAAAGCCGGTATCGGGAAAGGAAGTATCTATTACTATTTTTCCTCCAAGAACGATATCATAGACGCAGTGATTGAGAGAAACTACTCCCGGGTCCTGGACGAAGGCAGGGAGCTGGCCGCGTCCTCCCACCTGGATGCCTTTAAAAAACTGGAAATCATATACCACGCCTGCCTGGACTCCTCCATGGAATTGAGACGCCGGGAGGAAATACACACCTTCAATGAACAGCTGGAAAGCGCTTTCATACACCAGAAGTTCTCCCGCATCATCATCACCAAACTGAAACCCATCCTGGCCGACATCATCCGCCAGGGGGTGCGGGAGGGCAGCATCCAGTGCAGCTTCCCGGAAGAGACAGCCCAAATCGTGCTGACTGTGCTGACCATCACCCTGGATAACCACCTGATTCCCTCTGACGACGAAGAGATCGCCCGGATTCTGTCTGCCTTTACCGAGATGCAGGAAAAGGGCATGGGAATCCCCTCCCACACCCTCCGGTTCCTGATGCGCAAAATATGATATTTATTTCCAAAATAAGGACTTTTCCCCCACTTTTGGCGGAAAAAGTCCTTATTTTTATACTTTTTCCCTATCCTTTTTTTCCATTCTGGCTTATAATATCAATGGTTTACCGGGCTGGCAATTGTTTCCAGCCCTATTGAGATATCAGCGCCCATTTTCATATCCATCCACATAACCCGGGCGCAGAGAGGATAAAGAGGACTATGAAAGATACACTGAAACAGGCCGCCCGAAAAACCCTGCTGGTGATCCGCGACATAGGAGTCAGTCTCCTGGGCATCACAGGATGGCTGTTCCACGCCCTTCTGGCCGTGATCACCGCCGGATTCATATTAGGTGCCATCCTGTGCCTGCTGATTTACGCCAAGGTCAAGCCGGATCTGGATGAGTGCCGAGAGCTGGCTTACGACAAGCTGGCCCAGATGGAGCGTACAGATTTCTCAAAACTGTCCGATACCGTGATTTACGACAAGGACGGCCGTCAGATAGGGCTTATCAATGCCGGCCACTACCAGTATGTGGGCATCACCGGCATCAGTATAAACATTCAGAACGCATACATTGCTCAGGAGGACAGACGTTTTAAGAGCCATACAGGCGTTGACTGGATTGCCACCTTCCGCGCCGGTCTGGCTCTGGTAAAGCACAGGGGACAAGTCACCCAGGGAGGGAGCACCATCACCCAGCAGGTCATTAAGAATACATACCTGACCCAGGAACAGACCTTCACCCGTAAAATTGTGGAAATCCTTCTGGCCCCTGAGATTGAAAAAAAGTACTCCAAAGCAGACATTATGGAGTTTTACTGCAATACCAATTTCTATGGCCACCAGTGCTACGGCGTGGAAGCTGCCAGCCGCTACTACTTCGGCAAGCATGCGGCAGACCTGAACGTGGAGGAAGCAGCTGTCCTGGTAGGCATCAGCAACAGTCCCTCGGCCTACGATCCGGTAGCCCATCCCAAAGCATCCCTTGAAAAGCGCAATGACGTATTAAAGAGCATGAATGAAATAGGCGAACTTTCCGATGAGGATTACGAAAAGGCCCTGTCAAAGCCCCTCACCGTGGTCAAGCAGGAATCCGAGGGCACGGACGAGAATTACCAGAGCAGCTACGCCATCCACTGCGCGGCCCTGGAGCTGTTAAAGAAAGACGGCTTCCAGTTCCGCTACACCTTTGAGGACAAGGATGACTACAATTCCTACATGGAACGCTATACAACCGCCTACACGGAAAAATCCGACTTAATCCGCGCCGGCGGCTTCAAGATATACACTTCCCTGGACAGCAGTCTCCAGGACATGCTTCAGGCAGACATAGACCAGGGGCTGTCCTCCTACACCGAGCTGCAGGACAATGGAAAGTATGCCCTCCAGGGCGCAGGCGTTATCGTGGACAACCGGTCCAACTACGTGGTGGCCATCGTAGGCGGCAGGGGAAGCGGGGACCAGTTCAACCGTGCCTATTTAAGCGCCAGGCAGCCGGGCAGTACCATCAAGCCCCTCATTGACTACGGCCCTGCCTTTGACACCGGAGAGTACTACCCCACGTGCATGGTGAACGACCACAAATGGGAGGACGGGCCTTCCAACAGCGGCGGCAATTACCACGGTAACGTAACGGTCCGTGAAGCCTTAAACCGCAGCCTGAACACAGTGGCATGGCAGATACTGGAGGACATCGGTGTGGACTACGGCCTCAGTTATCTGGGAGAGATGGAGTTCCAGAAGCTTACATACGTTGACAACGGCGTGCCCTCCCTGAGCATCGGAGGCTTTACCAACGGCGTCCGTGTGGTGGACATGGCTAAGGGATACAGTACCCTGGCCAATTATGGTGTATACAACGACCGGACCTGCATCACCCAAATCATCCATGAGCACGACGGCGACCTGACCAAGGATTTGCCGCCTGCCGCCAAACAGGTCTATCGTGATGATTCCGCCTTCATGCTCACCGATATCCTGAAAGGCACCATGACCTCCCCCTACGGCACAGGACGCGGACTGGAGCTGGATAACGGCATGCCCGCAGCGGGTAAGACAGGAACCACTAACAGCAGTAAGGACACCTGGTTCTGCGGCTACACCCGCTACTATACCACGGCTGTGTGGGTGGGATACGATATCCCCCGCAAGATGCCCGGCATATACGGGAGCACATATGCCGGAAAAATATGGAAAAACATCATGAACCAGATACATGAGGGCCTGGAACCCTGGGATTGGGAGCAGCCTGAAAGTGTGGAATTAAAGGCGGACCCCAGGACGGGAACCCAGGATTACTTCAGCACCACCGCTGAATTCCGGGCCCAGCAAAGCCTGCACGACAAGGAGCAGGCAAAGCTGACCGCGCAGCTGGAACAGGATATCCAGGAATTCACCACCAGGGAAATCAGTTCTGTGGAGGATACCTACTCGGTTAAGAGCCAATATCAGGATATCACCTCCCGCCTGCCCCTTCTGGACGACGGGGAGCTGAGGGCCGGCATGCTGGAGCAGGTGGAAAACCGGTACGATTACTTTACCGGAATTATCAGCCAGATGGGCGATACCATTGCCCTTTACGAAAAGCAGAAGGCCATTGACGATGCCAGGGCCAGGGAAGAAGCCCAAAAGCAGGCCGAGGAGAACCGGAAGCAGGCTGAGAAGGATACCAAAAAGAACGAATTCCTGCAGGCCTTAGAGACTGTGGAGGAACTGGAATACCAGCAGAAGAATGCCCAGGATCTGGTGCAGGATGCCATCGGCAAGCTTTCCCTGGTGGCCGGGGACCCGGAGCAGCAGGCTCTGTCCGACCGGCTTCAGGCAGCCATCACGCGGATCTCCGGCCTGCCCACAGAGGAGCAGTGGAACGCATCCCAGGCCGAGAGCCGGGCATCCGAGGAAGCTGCCATGAAGCAGGCCGAGCAGCAGGTGCAGGTACAGCAGAACCAGCTCCGCTCCTCCTTAAACAGCGAGAAATTTAAGTGGAACAACATGGAATATTACGGACCAGGAGGCAGACCGGATGATGAAAACTGATTTACATAAAAAAGCAGGACATACAGGCGCCCCGCGTCTGAGGCTGCCCAAAAAGGCCCCCGTGGAACCCGAAAAGGATACTGCCAATCCCTACCGCATGCCGCCCAGGCGCTGGTTCCTTACATTCATGTGCATGAACATCCCCATCGTAGGATGGGTTTACCTGCTCTGTCTGGCCTTTGGAAAAAAAGAGAACCAGCTGCGGGATTTTGCCAAGGCTTACCTGGTCTATAAGCTGGTATTCCTGGCAGCGGCTTTGATCATCCTGGGTATTCTGGTATACATCGGACTGGACCTGGCGGACAAGCTGCTGGCTTATATGGAAATGCTGTAGGTCTGCCTGTCAAATAATAAAAATAAATAAAACAATAAAAAGGTTCGTTCTGAATCTTTGGATAACCTAATAATCCAAAGATCAGAACGAACCTTTTTCCATCCGTGGCCCAGCCTCTATATGGCTTCTTCACCCGCAGTTTCCACCGCCTCAGTTTCCACCGCCTCAGTCTCCGCAGCCGTCAGTCTCTGCAGCCGCTAGTTTCCGCAGCCGCCAGTCTCCGCAGCCCTGAAAAGGGCCAGCTCTTCCTTAAGTGCTGCAATCTCCGCCTCGTAAGCTTCTATTTTACGGTCCTTTTCCTCCAGAATCTTTTTCTGTTCCTCCACAATGCGCTCAATCATACTGCGGTCCATCATTCCCTCAATGATGTCCCTCAGCGCATCCACTGTTTCCCCGGGAGTCTTGCCCTCCTCGTCAATGGTAATGTCCGCATATTTCTCATAATAAGGCACGCGCTCATTGTAAAGGTCCCGAAGGGTAAAACCCGGTTTCAGGGCAACGCCCCGGTCCACCACATTGCCAATGCGGTTTTCCATCTCCTCATAGCTCATCTTCAGATAGACCACTTCGCTGATTTCCTTCAGGTGCTCCATGGCCTTCTCACCGTATATAACGCTTCCGCCGGGAGCAATGACAGAGAGGGTCACATCCAGTCCGGCATTGATTCTCTCTTCCACTTTAAGGAATCCGTCCATACCCTCCTGTGCAATAATTTCCTTCAGGAGCCTGCCTTCCTTTTCCTGTATCACGATATCCACGTCCACAAAGGAAAATCCCAGCCTCTTGGCCAGCAGTACCCCAATGGTGCTCTTGCCCGATGACGGCATGCCTATCATGGTAATGTTCGGTTTCACGCTTTTTTCCTCCTTGCAGTCCTTTTCTTATCACTCTGCCTTTTCACCGGCTTTTTCACCGAATATCCAAAGCTCCCCAGCTTCTTTCCCAGCTCAAAGTACTCTCCGTGGGAATAGCTCACAAGTCCGGATGCATTGAGGTTGAACTTTCCCCTGTCGTCCATGTACTGGTTGTCAATGGTCACCCCCATCACCTTGGCAATGAACATATCATGGCTTCCCAGTTCCTTCACTTCCACCACCTTGCACTCAATGTTCACCGGGCTTTCCTCCACTCCCGGCGCCTTCACATACCTGGATGCCTGGGGGGTCAGCCTTGTCTCCTTAAATTTGTCCACATCCCTGCCGGATTTTACGCCGCAGTAATCCGTGGCCCGTACCAGCCGCTTATTCACCAGGTTGATGACAAATTCTCCTGTATCCCTGATGATGCTGTGGGAAAAACGTTCTTTGCGTATGGATATGGACACCATAGCCGGATCCGAGCAGATGGTGCCCGCCCAGGCCACTGTGATGATGTTAGGTGTCTCTCCCTCCCTGCCGCAGCTGACCATAACAGCCGGCACCGGGTAGAGCATGTTGCCTGGTTTCCAGTATTCCTTTGACATATCTTAATCCTCCTGCCCTGCCGGGCCGTTGTCCTAATCCTGCTCCGCCAGCATCAGCTCCGGAATCAATTGTTTTTTACGGGATACCACACCCGGCAGGCTCAGCACCGGTTCCGGCTTTTCCGTGGCTTCCTCTATATCCAGATGAAAGGCCTTGGCCGCCAGCTGCACCGCGCCCTGCCCGTAACAAATCAGGTCCGTGGATTCCTTCAGTATGTTGGTCAGCATGAAAAATGCCATATCCAGGCTGTTGCTCTCCTTGGCCTTTTCCATATAACCCAGCATCTTCTCCTTCAGGGTTTCCAGCTCTATATCGTTTAACGACGTAATCTGTCCCACGCCAATCAGCGCCTTGCCAACAGAAAACTTCTTAAAATCCTGGTAGAAAATCTCCTCATCGGACTTATCCTTAAGATTACTTCCCGCTCCGAACATTTCCATGGCGTATTTCTCTATATCCAGGCCTGCTATGGCTGCCAGGGACCTGGCTGCCATCTCATCCACCGGTGTGCAGGTGGGGGAGCGGAACAACAAGGTATCCGACACAATAGCGCTGCACAAAAGCCCTGCAATCTTCGGCTCAATATCCACCTTGTTTTCCAGGTACATCTGGTAAATGATGGTGGCCGTACAGCCCAGGGGCTGGTTGCGGAAGAACACCGGAGCCATGGTCTGGACGGTTCCCAGCCTGTGATGGTCGATGATCTCCATGATTTCGGCGCTCTCAATACCTGCCACAGCCTGGCTCTTCTCGTTGTGGTCCACCAGGATAACCTGTTTGCCCTTGGCGCCCAACAGGTTCCGGCGTGAAATCATTCCCAGATACCTTCCCTCCTTGTCCAGGATGGGGAAGTCCCGGTGCCGTTTGCTGGCCATGACCTCCCGGATTTCATCTGTATAATCATCGCTGTTAAAGGTTATGAGGTGCTCCCTGGTCATGAAATAGCTGATAGGCATGCTCTGGTTAATCAGACGGGCCGCCGTATATGTGTCGTAGGTGGTGGCAATGACCGTACATCCCCTGTCCTGGGCAATCTTCTTGATGGTCATGGACACGCCTGCACCCTCACACACAATGATGCAGTCAGCCCCCATCTCGATGGCGCAGAGCTGGGACTCATAACGGTTGCCCAGTATAACCAGGTCATGGGGTTCAATGTAAAATTCCATCAGGTCCGGATTGGCGGCTGCAATCAGCACCTTTCCCTTGTCAAAATAGACGTCCGCATCCCCCACCACAATATCAGCTTCCAGAGTTTCAATGATGTTGGAATACTGGGTATGGGCCTTGGACAAGATGCTGCTGTCATATATATTCATATAGGTCTTTGTGATATCGCCTACCGTGATAAGCCCCTCCAGGGTACCGTCGGGCCTGACGGAAGGAATGGTCACCACATTGTTTTCCTGCATGATGTTCCATGCCTTTTTTAAGGAAATGTTATCCGCAACTCCCCTGGTCTTGCGGATTTCAATGTCCTTTACCTGGGTTCTCACGTCCTCCACCAGCTTAGGCTCCTCCATGCCGAAGTAATCCAGGACAAACCTGGTCTCTCCGTTCACATGGCCTGCCCTGGCCGGAATGTACGCATCCCCTGTAATGGCCCGCTTCAGGTTGGCATAACAGATAGCCGAACAGATGGAATCCGTATCAGGATTCCTGTGGCCGATGACCGTTGTCTTTCTCTTTAATTCCTGCTCCATTTTCTCTCCTTCGATTCTGCATCTATGGTAATATATAATGTTTCATAATCTGTTTACAACAAATTCACATTTCGTTCACATTTATTTTTTATACTATTTTCATAAGAGCAAGTCACATATACAAATGATAAATAGTAAAATTGCACATAGATTTTTCATAATTGCCCCGGTTGTTATACAATCGGGGTCTCCTCATTTTATAAGGCTTTTACGGGCTGAAAACTCCGGCTCTATCTTTATACTGTATACAAGATATTTCCCGCCATTTCAGTATATCAGACCGTATTTCTTTTTTCAACCACAACCTAAAAGGGACGGCCCTTCCGCCAGTATGGCGGAAGCCGTCCCTTTCCAAAGCTCAGAAACAAAGCTTATAAAACATCAAAGCTCATATACCTGATCACAGGTGAAATCCGGAAGCGTGGCGCTGCTGTCTGCCTTCTTCGTCTTTTTCCCGTTGTCATCCGTATAGTAAACTTCCCTGTCCTCAACCAAATAGACATAATCCCCATCGCTCTTATAAGCCTTCTCATTGGTCTGTACCTTACCGGATTCATTGACCAGGTAATATTTGCCGTCCACCTGATAGACCTCGTACTGGGAATCCCCGTCCGCTGTCACCAGCAAACCGTTGTAGTACAGGAATCCATCCTTTTCTCCGCTGAAGCCAGCTCCCTTGTTGGATCCCGAGGTGTTGAAATAGAAGGTGCAGCGTTTGCCGTCATCGTCAGCAATACCGGTATTCCTGCCGGTGAGCATCCTGCCGTCAGTCCCCTTTTCTCCGAAATATCCCACCAACACATGGCCGCCGGATACTATCTTGACCAGTCCGTTCCTTCTGCATCCATACTGGTTCACAAAATAATTTTCGCCATCCACCCGGATGGTGGCGGCATTCATGGTGGAGATGCCTGTTTTAAGGTAGGCGGGAGTGCCGTTGTTCTCAAAGTAATACCACTCCTTATCCCCTTCCCTTGGAAGCTCCTCATCCCCCTTCTTTAAGATGGCTGCCCCGTCGTCGGAATCACCGGGATGCTCAGACAGCTGTTTCCACTGTCCCTTTGCAATGGCTCCGTCGTCCTTACCGCCCAGGTATACGAAACGGCTGATGCCTGTGGCATCATCGCTGTCCGCTTTCTCCTTCACCGCATGCCAGCCCGTCAGCATGGCACCGTTCCGGTCAAAATAGAATTTTTCTCCGTGAATGGTCTCCTGGTCATAATTGCCGGTAAGAGAGCGTTTGGCCTTACCGTTATTCTGAAAGAAAAACCACCGGGAATTCTCATCTGCCTTCTTATATTCCTTGGAGATATCCCCAATCTCAGGCAGATCATCCTCATCAAATTCCAGGCATACCCAGCCCCGTCTCATGGCTCCGTCGTCCTTGCCGCCCAGGTAGTAGATATTATCGCCCTCGTAGAACCAGCCCGTGCGCATCTTACCGTCGCTGTCAAAGTTGTACCGGCCGTCTCCTACGTTCTTCCAGCCTTCCTCTGTCTTGCCGTTCTTGCCCAGGAAATACCAGCCCTCTTCCTTCAGGCCGTCCTTGCCGTCTGTGTGGACCCAGGAATTCTTCACCATGACTCCCTTGTCGTCCACATAATATGTATTCTCTATCCAGGTGCTCTTCTCAATCTCCCCGTCGCTGCCCAGGAAGTATGATTTTCCGTCCCGTGTCCTCCATTCATTGGTCACATAGTTACCCTTGTTATCCACAAATTTAAGAACTCCGTCCTCTGTCTTCCATCCGGACTCCGCACCCAATGCAGTGCCGGCAGCCATCACTCCCAACAGCAATCCTATGGCCCATCCTGTCAGTATCCTTCGTCTGGTCATATCCTCCACCTCCTTATAGTACCATTTTATCAGAAAGTGAAAGGAAATAACAGGATGAGAAAGGGGAAAAATTGTGTAAGAATTACTTAATTTTATTTATGCGTGCAAATAATCTCACAGTTTACAGCTCAAACTCGTAATTGCATGAAAAGGCTTTCCCTGATGACCTTTGTGGAGACGCCGCTTATGACGGATGCCGTTGTAAATATTCCTTAACAGACAGTGGAAATTATGTGACATCAGTGATAGAATGTAGGTTGCAATACAAACCTTCAAAAACATTTATATATCTGAAACATTTATATATTTAGAAAGGAGTCCCCCATATGTCAGACACAGCCGTCACCATCCGAATGGCAGAAGAAGCAGACGCGGCCGCCCTCCTGTCCATATACGCGCCTTATGTAGAAAAGACCGCCATTACTTTTGAATATGAGGTTCCCACTGTCCAGGAATTCAAAAACCGCATCACATCCACCCTGAAACGGTATCCATATCTGGCTGCAATCCGGGATGGACGCATCATAGGATACGCCTATGCATCCCAATTTAAAGAGAGGGCAGCCTATGACTGGGCTGTGGAAACCTCCGTCTATGTATCCGGGGATGCGAGGCGCACCGGCGCAGGCTCCCTTCTCTACGAAGCATTGGAAAACTACCTGAGACGCCAGAACGTCATCAATGTCAATGCCTGCATTGCCTACCCCAATCCGGGCAGCATAACCTTTCATGAAAAATACGGCTACCATACCGTGGGACATTTCACCAAATGCGGCTACAAACTGGGCCAGTGGTGGGATATGGTCTGGATGGAAAAAATGCTGGGCCCTCACCCGGAACAGCCGGAACCTTTTATACCGGCAGGCAGGCTTTAAGGCCTGCCTTTTCTATCCCATCATGTCTTTTACCCATGAAGGAGTCAACTCAGGTAGTTCTGTCCCTTCTTTTTTACACTTCCTATATTGCTCAATTGTATCACATATCCAGGCTTACAGCTGTATATCGCTATATGTATGGGAAGATTATCACCGTCTTTTGTATCTACAGTACAAGCGGTTCCAACCACCTTCATGTTATCAGATACAGGTTTAATCTGTTGGCACATACACCGGTTCGCAAGCAGCCCCAGCTTATTTAAACCATCGCAAATTCTTGAGTAAATTCAAATACCCAGCGGAATCCTGTTTCCTATTCCGCCGGGTATCATTACACAATATAATACGATTGTATTATAAATATATTTTTTCTTTCCTTCTACGCCTCCCCCAGCCGCCCATATATCCCGGCCAGCCGCCTGCACCGCTTCACAGTGTCCTCATTCAAATCTTCCCTGCTCATCCTCCACCGCCAGTTCTTCCCCAGGGTAGACGGCTCGTTGATTCTGGCAGACGTATCGTATCCCAGATAATCCTGGACCGGAATCACTGCCAGGTCAGCCACGCTTCCCAGCGCAGCCCTGACTAAATCCCAGTGAATCTCTCCCTCCGGTGTGTATCCGGCTCCTATGTACTCCCTGACAAAATTCCTGTCATGTTCATCCAGTGACGCGAACCAGCCCTCTGCTGTATCATTGTCATGAGTACCTGTGTACACCACACAGTTGCTCCCGTATTTGTGGGGCAGATAATCACTGTTCTCACCGGCGTCAAAGGCAAACTCCAGCACCTTCATCCCCGGAAATCCCGTATCCTTAAGAAGCCGTCTCACAGTAGGGGTAAGGAACCCCAGATCCTCTGCTATGATAGGCAGCTTGTCCCCGCCGAAATGCTCCTGCATCTGCCGGAATATTTCGATACCCGGCCCCTTTTCCCAACGGCCGTACTCAGCCGTGGCATCGCCGTAGGGTATGGCGTAATACTCATCAAATCCCCGGAAGTGGTCCACCCGCACCAAATCATACATGCGAAAACAGTACTCCATCCTCCGCATCCACCAGGCAAATCCAGTTTTCCTGTGGTATTCCCAGTTATACAGAGGATTTCCCCACAGCTGGCCTGTGGCTGAAAACCCGTCAGGCGGACAGCCCGCCACTGCCCCCGGCATATTATTCTCATCAAACTGGAACAGTTCGGGCCGCGACCAGCTGTCGGCGCTGTCAAATGCCACATAAATGGGAATATCCCCTATAATCCGGATCCCCTGCTCATGGGCATATCTCTTAAGGGCATCCCACTGCTCCTCAAATTTAATCTGCTGGAATTCATAAAACCCAATCTCATCCGTCAGCATGGCCCTGTATGCCTCCAGTGCCTCCGGTTTTCTCAGACGGATACCTTCGTCCCACAGATTCCAGCTGCATGAATCAAAATGGTTCTTTACCGCCATATAAAAACAATACTCCCTGGTCTCATCCCCCAGTTTCCGTCCCGCCAGCTCATGAACCAGCTCCGGGGACCGGCCTTCCTTCCAGCGCTCATAAGCCTTCCTTAAAAGCGGGAATCTACCATCGTATATCTTCTTATAATCAATGTCCCTCTCATCGTTTCCAAAGTCCGCGTCCAGGCACTCCTCCCTTGTGAGAAGTCCTTCCTCTGCCAGCTTTTCCAAATCAATAAAATATGGATTTCCCGCAAAGGCCGAAAAGGACTGGTAGGGCGAATCTCCGAACCCGGTGGGACCCAGGGGCAGAATCTGCCAGAAGCTCTGTCCCGCTGCCTTTAGTGTATCAATAAAATCATATGCTTCCTTAGAAAATGCCCCGATGCCATACCGCGAAGGCAGGCTGGCAACCGGAAGCAGCATACCGCATTCCCGCATAGTGATAATCTCCTTTATGTCCGGTGTGCCCATTCATTTCATGCTGTAGGATTATTCTGCCACATAATCACTCTGCCGCATAATCACTCTGCCGCACAATCATTCTGCCGCACAGCTGCACTGCCGCAATCTGACAGGCCCCGGAAAATACCGCTTCATTTTATCACACTTTCATATCCCCTACAAGTAAATCTCCCCATTCTTGCGGTATTCCCCCGGCGTTTTCCCGTACTTTCTCCGGAACAGCCGGTTAAAATAGGATATGTTATCAAATCCGCATCTCTGGGCCACCGCCGTCACCGGATCCGGGGTGGTCAGCAGCATTCCCGCCGCCTTTTCCAGACGGAATTCATTGAGATACTGTATGAACGGCACACCCATATACTGTTTAAAATACTTCATAAAATGGGAATTACTGTAAAAACAGAGCTCTGCCCCGTCCTCCACAGTTATCTTTTCACCGTAGTGCTCTTCCATGTATTCCAGCAGCCGTTTCATCCTCTCCCTGGATTTACGGGGCTGCCCTGCGGCCTCCGGGCCCCAAATTCCTGCAATCAGGCCCAGGAACCAGAACAGGGTTCCTTTTACCCCCATCTGGTAGGCATAGTTCTTTTTCCCGCACAGCTGGTCCAGGATCCCGATACATTCCATAAAAGCCCCGTAATCCGGCAGACCTCCTGTAATATGAAGAGGCTTTCCGATACCGCCCTCTGTCATGGGCCGCAAAAAATCATAGGTGCACAGGTCTGATTCAGCCGACATAAGCATAGAAGGAAGAAAAATAATATTTTCATACTCCATCGCCTCAGAGCCGCACTGGCTGATGCCATGAAGCTGTCCTGGAAACACCACCACGGCCTCCCCCGCCCCTGCTTCATACGGCTCCATATCCACAGTCACCACACCCCGTCCCTTTTTCACCGCAATAATCTCCATATCCTCATGCCAGTGAACAGGAACCTGCCTGAAATCAGCCGGAATAGAGCAGGGGTAAATATTAAAGGGGAAATCCCTTCCCGCATGCTCTTTTATCTCATGGTACCCATATTGCTCACGCCCGCGTCCTCTATACTCCTCACGCCCGACTTCTCCATATGCCCCATTCCCCTGCATCCCGCTCCTGTCTCTCCCCTGATAACCGCTCTCCGTGCTTCCCATTTTCATGCCGTCCTGCATCCGCAGACCACCTTTATCATAAATTTGATAGTATTGTACTATATCATCACATAATTATGCAAGATTTTCTTTTTTCATCCCATTATAATACAGACAAACGTACAATCATGCCGCTACGGCACACCTTACGGAGGAATGTAAATCATGAATCAGAACCAATTGGAGCAAATGCTGACAGAAGCGTGCAAAAAAGACATTTCAAGCTGCACTGACAAAGAGCTGTACACAGGCCTTCTCTGCCTGGTAAATAAACTGTCCAAGGGCCGGGAATCCGCCCGGGGAAAAAAGAAATTATACTACATTTCCGCTGAATTCCTTATAGGCAAGCTGCTGTCCAATAATATGATAAACCTTGGAATCTACAGCCAGGTCAAATCCATTCTGGCAAGCCGCGGCAAAGACCTCAGTGTCCTGGAGGAACTGGAGCCTGAGCCATCCCTGGGCAACGGCGGGTTAGGCAGGCTGGCAGCCTGTTTCCTGGATTCCATAGCCACGCTGGGACTGAACGGGGACGGAATCGGGCTGAACTACCATTTCGGCCTGTTCAGGCAGTTATTCAGGGATAATCTTCAGAATGAGGAGCCCAACCCATGGATGGAAAACACCTCCTGGCTGAGTAAAACCAATGTTACCTACCAGATTCCATACCGGAACTTTACGCTCACCTCACGGATGTATGACATCGAAGTCACCGGCTATGACAACCGCACCAACAAGCTGCATCTTTTTGATGTGGAGACCGTGGATGAGTCCATTGTAGAGGACGGGATTTCCTTTGACAAGACTGATATCAGGAAAAACCTGACCCTGTTCCTTTACCCGGATGACAGCGACAGGGCTGGTCAGATACTGCGCATTTACCAGCAGTATTTCATGGTCAGCAACGCGGCCCGCCTCATACTGTCAGAGGCAGCTGCAAAAGGCTCCACCCTTTACGACCTGCCCGACTATGCGGCCATCCAAATCAACGACACCCATCCCACCATGGTCATTCCCGAGCTGATTCGCCTTCTCACCACAGAGCACGGCATGGAAATGGACGACGCCATACAGGTGGTGACGGATACCTGCGCTTATACCAACCACACCATCCTGGCGGAAGCCCTGGAGACCTGGCCCATGGACTACTTTAAAGAAGCGGTTCCCCAGCTGATTCCCATTATGGAAGTGTTGGACGACAAGGTCAGGAGGAAATTTGATGATCCGTCCGTGTATATCATTGACAAGGGCGACCGGGTGCACATGGCCCACATTGACATCCACTACGGCTTCAGTGTCAACGGCGTGGCTGCCCTTCACACAGACATACTGAAAAAGAATGAGCTGAACAACTTTTACAGGCTCTACCCGGAGAAATTCAACAATAAGACAAACGGCATCACCTTCCGCCGGTGGCTGCTTCACTGCAATCCCCAGCTGGCTGATTATATATCAGAACTCATAGGCGATGGTTTTAAGAAGGATGCATTTGAACTTAAGAAACTGGATGACAGGGCATTCACAGCCAACATAAAGACCCTGCACCGCCTTTTAGCCATCAAGGACAGTAAGAAACAGGAGCTGGCAGACTACCTTAAGGAAACCCAGGACATTGACATTGACCCCAAATCCATTTTTGACATACAGGTAAAACGTCTTCATGAATACAAGCGCCAGCAGATGAACGCCCTGTACCTGATACACAAATACCTGGAAATCAAACGGGGCAGCAGGCCGGCCACTCCCATCACCGCCATCTTTGGAGCCAAGGCAGCGCCTGCATATACCATTGCAAAGGATATCATCCATATGATACTCTGCCTCCGTCAGGTCATTGACAGCGACCCGGACGTAAAGCCATGGCTGAATGTGGTCATGGTAAATAACTACAATGTGAGCCTGGCTGAAAAGCTGATTCCTGCCTGCGATATCTCGGAACAGATATCCCTGGCCTCCAAGGAAGCCAGCGGTACCAGCAACATGAAATTTATGCTCAACGGAGCCGTGACCCTGGGCACGGATGACGGAGCCAATGTGGAAATCCATGAGCTGGTAGGCGACGACAACATCTATATCTTCGGTGAATCCAGCGAAACCGTCATCCGGCGGTACGCAGAAGGCAGCTACTGCTCCCGCTCCTACTATGAGGCGGACCCTGACCTTAAGGAAGCCGTTGATTTCATCATCAGCCCCGCCATGACAGCAGCCGGTTCCGTGGAACACCTGGAGCGCCTGTACAACGAGCTTCTGAACAAGGACTGGTTCATGACCTTCCCCGACTTTAAGGCTTACTGCCAGGCCAGGGAACAGGCTCTGAGCGACTACGAAAACCGTACGGCCTGGGCCAGGAAAATGTTAATCAACATCAGCAAGGCCGGTTACTTCTCCTCTGACCGTACCATTGAGGAGTACAACAGGGATATATGGAAGTTAGATACGGGTCTGGTACCATAATTTGTAATAAAATCGGAAAGATTTTCATAAAATTTTCAAAGTCTTATGCTATCTTATGTGTTATACTATTACAATGGTATAATGAAACATCAAAAAGGAGCATAGTCATGAAAAAACTGATTACGGCCACGGCGCTTTTCCTGGCACTTGCCACAGCGTCCGGGGCCGTCCCCTATAATGCGGCGGATAACGCATTCTCCGCCTATGCGGTAGGCCCCGGCCTCAACAACCTGTCCATCAAGGACGACAAGGCCTCGTACCAGTGGGCCCTTAAAAATGACGGCCAGGCGCAAAAAATAGTCCAGGAACTGGATATTGATTCCCTGGACCCCGCCTATGTACACAGAAACAAAAGAGGAAAGGTAGACGCCATAGCCCTTCCCCCGCTGGAGCCGGCCAATATCCTGACCAGCGCCATTGATGCTGTTCCCGGAATTGATATCAATATCCAGCCAGCATGGGAGGCCTACTCCCAGACAGAGACAAAGCGCCCCCTGACCGTGGCGGTCATAGACACAGGCGTGGACATCTCCCATCCGGATTTGCAGGGTTCCATATGGGTCAATGAGGATGAGATTCCCGGAGACGGCATTGACAATGACGGAAACGGATTCGTGGACGATGTAAACGGCTGGAATTTTTACAGCAATACCAACCAGGTATACGAAGGCCCGGAGGACGTCCACGGCACCCATGCAGCCGGCACCATTGCGGCCTCCAAGGATAACGGCGGCATCGTGGGAATAGCCGACAACAATTACGTAAAAATCATGCCTGTAAAGGCCCTGGGAGGAGAAGAGGGAAAGGGTTCACCGGACAATGTGATTGCAGCCATCAAATATGCGGAGGCCAACGGCGCCCAGATATGCAATCTGAGCTTCGGCTCCCAGAACTGCACCGAAGAATTCAAGGCAGCTATCCGCGACTCCGGAATGCTTTTCATTGTAGCCGCGGGCAACGGGGATGACAACGCAATCGGCTATAACATAGACGCCTCACCCATTTACCCTGCCTCCCTTCCCTTTGACAACGTGATAACCGTAGCCAACCTGATGTTTGACGGCAAACTGGATGAGAGCTCCAACTTCGGCGCGGGCAGCGTGGACATCGCTGCCCCCGGCACCTTCATCCTGGGCATCACCCCGGACAATGGCTACGCCTTCATGAGCGGCACCTCCATGGCCGCTCCCATGGTCACCGCCACAGCAGCCATGCTCTATACCTCCAGACCGGAATTGAGCCTGACAGACATCAAAAACGTAATCCTGGCCTCAGCCCGCAAGATGGACAGCCTGAACGGCAAGGTATTAAGCGGCGGAATGCTGGATGCCAACGGGGCTATGCAGTGGGGACGGCAGTAAGGCAGACAGGAGCATGACAGGAAGTCTCTCCCGTCCTCCGCGTCAGGATTCCCGTATCTTCATTCCTATAGAAACATGTAATGGTATTGCTGTCCTGATTAGCAGACAAAAGCATGTCCTTAAGTACCAGAATATCTCTGGGAGTCCTGCCGCCGGCCTTTTCTATCTGCACCAGATGGAGAAGGCCGTTTTTTGGATCAATCCTGAATACAGCAATGCTGTCGTCTCCGCGGTTGGACACATATAAGAAACGGCCGTCCTCCGAACATTTGATGGCTGCACAGGAGCTTTTATCATTCGGTGCGCTCAGGGAGGAAATTCTCTGCAATATTTGGCATCCCTCTTTTAATATATTCACCGCAAACACCTCTGAACTCAATTCACAGACCACATACATCCTGTGCGCGTTTCCCGGCTGAAACACAAAATGCCTGGGGCCGGTTCCCTTTGGCAGCATAATATCCCGCTCCGGCCTATGGCTAAGGGTCATGGTATGAACATCTATTCCATAAAATAATATACGGTCCAGGCCCAGGTCCACACACCAGATTCCGTCCTTTTCCGGAGACAGACCGCTGAAATGCACATGGGGGCCTTCCTGGCGCAGGGTGTTGGGTCCTTTTCCCTTATGCTGTCTGCAGTCACTCATTTCCCCTAAACTTCCATCCGGCATCAGAGGAAACATGGACAGGCTTCCGCTCATATAGTTAGCCGCATAAATAACCCCTGCTTCCTCATCCAGGGTCACATGGCAGGGAAGGGTGCCCGTAGTTCCTCTGGAATTGAGAATCTCCAGAGAATTCTCACGGCATTTTATGGCGCACACGCCTCCCCCCGCTTTCCCATGATACTCCATATCCTCCATCACTGCATACATCATGGTCCCGTTCTGCGAAAGGGCCAGATACGACGGGTTTGATATACCCGGAAGAGCCAGTTCCCTTTCCAGTATTTGGCTGTTTCCATCCATCCTGTATCTGAAAATACCATTTTCATCCGCACCCGCATATGTTCCTGCATAAATCCTATATTCCATCATACATCCCTCCCCGTAACCTGTTTGAAAAACATTGTTCCAAAAAGATAGGTACTAAAGTATACCAAAGGTAGCAAATGCCTCCGTCGCGCTCATGCCTTTCTCAATAGCCTTTCTTACGTTCTTCTCTCCTCTTGCTTTTTCAAGGGCCTTTTCAATCACATATTCAATATGCTCTGCCGGAATAACCAGAACACCGTCCACATCACCAAAGATCAAATCGCCGGACATAACGGTTACGCCTTCTATTTCAATCCGGCAGCGGTAATCCACCACCTGGGTGCGCACAGAAGAATCCTGGGCATAACATCCCCTGGAAAATACAGGCCAGTTCTGGTCCAGCACCTGAGGCGTATCCCTATGCCATCCATTGACAACTGCACCTGCCGCCCCGCGCTTTTTTGCAGTGGCCGTTAAAAGCTCTCCCCAATACGCGCAACGCATGGTGCCTCCGGCAGCCACATAAATTTCGTCCTCCTGCAAGTCATCCAGCGCCTCTGTCAAATAACCAAAGGGCTTTTTCTGCTGGCCGAATACATCAATCATTAAAACGGTCATAGCATAACCTGCCAGCTTCATATCATCCCTAAGGGGCCGGACTGCCTGGGGGAGAAACTGGTGGTATAATCCCATCTGGTCCAGTATATCCCCTACCACAGGAGTATACAGCTCTTTCTTTATAACTTCCAGCAATTCATGTTTTTTTAACACCATTTTATATCTCCTCCTTTTTAATCCAGAAGCAAAGTTCTGTTTGCCTTACCTCCCCTGCCTCAAGACAGAGAGCGCTTCCATTCTCAATGGCCTTTATTAAACCCGATGACGGGTAACTGGTCCATGGCTCCAGCGCCAGGTTATAAGTTCTTCCATACCATGGATATCCATAAGAACCACCGCATACCTGCCACATCCACATATATGGGAACAGTTTTCCGTCCCAGCTCATTCCATAACTTATGTTTTTAGTTTCATTATGTACCCGGTACCAGGCACGCTCCGGAAAACCGGTTATATAAATCATATCCGCAGTATCAGCATCCTCCCCCGGCACGTTTGAAAAATCCACTCCATTGCCGGCAGCAGGCCATTCAAACCTGGTTCCCGGCTTCAGACGCTGTGTCTCAAAATCGCGCTGATCCATGGAAAAACCTACGGTCCCATTTGTATCAATCCGGCAGCTGCTATCCAGAAAAGGTTTTCCCACGGTGGGGTGATGGCCCCACATAAGCTCCATTGGCTCCTTTGCCAGATTGGTAAGGCTTTCCCGGATTGTGATGGCGCTTTCATCCCTCTTTAAGGATATTTCCTTCTCCAGACGGAACGGAGAACGCAGGGTGGTAATGCATGCCTTAAGGACAACCTCCTCCTCAGAATCCTTTATGATCCTGCAATCCCACGGCACACTTGAAATCTCCCCGTGCATCCCCAGACAAGCGCCTTTGTAGCTGCACTCTCCTCCTCCGTTGGGAAGTATCTCCTGCCATCCTCCTGAATTATGGTCCAGGTAATTCCCCAGACTGTCCCCGGAATTAGACAGATACTCACTTCTTTTATGAAGCCCCGCCGGAGACCGCCACATAAAATCAATATCCTCCGGCTTGTACAGCATTTCCACACAGTCCATGCCCCTGTCAGCCAAAAATGTCAGCCGCAGCTTTTGATTTTCCATGACAACCGCCTTGTTGCCATCCATGATT
This sequence comes from Enterocloster sp. 210928-DFI.2.20, assembly GCF_020554465.1. Taxonomy (NCBI): domain Bacteria; kingdom Bacillati; phylum Bacillota; class Clostridia; order Lachnospirales; family Lachnospiraceae; genus Enterocloster; species Enterocloster sp. 210928-DFI.2.20. Next base: position 33,139 of record NZ_JAJCHK010000012.1, on the reverse strand, counting down.
ATCTGGTCTGTGATCCTGCACCCATAATTACGGCTGTACATTGCCACTCTCCTTTCTGCGCACTTGGCAATGCCAATATGCATCCTCACTCCGCAATTCCACTTCCCAGCCTTTAATACTGCAGCAGATTTTCACTGTACCCACCGTCCACATACAATGTGGTTCCGGTTACATAGGAGGAGGCGTCAGAAGCCAGGAATACGGCAGGACCAATCAGCTCATCCGCACGGCCAACCCGTCCTATGGGAATCCATTGTTCAAAATCCATGGCCTCCACCAGTTCACGGTTCATATCCGTAAGAATGGCGCCGGGGGCCAGATTATTGACACGGATTCCATACTTGGCCAGCTCCAGGGCAGCCACCTTGGTAAACATACCTAACGATGCTTTAGCCATGCAGTAATAGCCATTTTCCCGCACCGGCACCTTCTGATGAATGGAGGTCACGTTGATGACGGATGCCCGCCCGGCCTTTTTCAGAGCCGGAAGCAGCTTCTGCAGCAGGAAATAAGGCGACTTGGTATTTACATTGTAGATGGCGTCCATTGACTCCTCCTCAGCGTTTTCAATGGCGCTGTGAGTCTCAAAACCGGCATTGTTAATCAGCACATCCAGTCTGTCCTCCCTGGTCAGGAAAGGACGCAGCATTCCGTCTAACCCTTCCTGGTCTCTGAGATCGCCGTAAAGATAGTCAAATCCATTTTCCTCTGCAATCCTTCTGGTCCTGTCCTCACTGCTGCCATGAATCCATACCCTGCCGCCTGCCTGCTTCACTCCCTGTGCAATTGCATAGCCAATTCCCCTGGTTCCTCCTGTAATCAGGACATTCTTATCCGTCAAATCAAATAACTGCATATACAGACCTCCTTTTATCTTCCTATCCTTCCAGCCCCATTAACTCCGCCCTTATAAATCCAAGAGCAAAGGCCATTCCCGCATGCCATGTATCCTGGCACTGAATCTGCGGCGTATGGTCAGGAATCAGAACACCTTCAAAGTGATTCTTTTTTAAAATCTCCAATGTTCTCTTTATATTGATATCCCCGTCATCCACAAATACTTCCGTATAATCCGGAACCTTGCCCCGTACATTCCTGACATGGGCATAGCCAATCTTTCCCTGGGAGGAATACTGCTCCAAGGCATCATAGATATTTCCATCTGTCATCTCCTGGATACTTCCCATGCAAAAGTCAATTCCATTGCAGGGACTTGGAACCAGGTCCAGCACTTTCTGATACAGCTGCGGCTGGTAGACCAGGCGCGGAGTACCTCTTAAAAATGGCATAGGCGGGTCGTCCGGGTGCAGGGCCATCATTACTCCTGCCTCCTCTGCCACCGGAAGAATACGCTCCAGAAACCATTTTAGCCTATTCCACAATTCCTCGTATCCGATATCTTCTATGTATTCTCCCCGGGCATTCTCTGCATAGGTCATATTCCATATCTCACCCTTTGGAATCCTGGCATCCAGATTGAGCTGTCCGGCATGAAAACAGGTACTGATCGCTCCTCCTCTGGCCTTTTTTGTTTTTTGGTGGCCCCACACTCCAGCAAGACTGAAATTATATCCGAAACATCGTATACCTGCTTTTCCTGCATTGCGTATAATTTCCTTCAGATGCTCCATCTGTTCTTCCTTTTTAGGTCCATCCAGCAATATATCATACCAGTCCGCCGGACTGAAATTCTCAATTCCGTAAATATTAAGCCCCTTTTCCTTTGCCTGCTTCTGGAGCGCCATCATGTGGTCCAGACTCCAAACAGACTCCCCTGCTCTGGCGATTCCGTAATTTTCCTTTTCATCCGTAGCTTTGACAATATCATTTTCTCCATCGTAGTAATTTGCCAGATGGATAATTACATCCGAGCATCCGCACTGTCTTGCAAAGGTAAATTCCTCATCCTTTAGCATGTAACGATATAATCCGACTCCCAGCTTCATTTCCTTCCTCCAAGCCACTCTCATTAATTATTTCTTTTTTTCGTCATGTATGTGTTAAACATAACTGCAAAAAACATCAGGGCGCCATTAATCACATACTGCATGAATTCGTTTACATTCAGCAATGTCATGGCGTTGGTGATTACACCTGTAAATAGTACGCCTATCAAAGTTCCCCATATGGTTCCAATACCGCCCAACATACTGGTACCGCCGATTACTACAGAGGATATAATCTGCGTCTCCCAGCCGCGTCCAAAGGTAAATGTGGCAGAACGGACCTGTGCGGAATTCATAATACCTGACAATACACACATCAGCTGCACCATACACATGACAAAAATCCTGGTTTTCCATACACTGATTCCATTTAAACGGGCAGCCTCCGCATTACCTCCCACTGCGTAAATTCTTCTTCCAAGGTCAGTTTTCTCTGTCAGGAACCAAAAAAACAGGAAGATTAAGATAAAGACAATGGCGGGAAAGGGTATTCCCAGAATCCTTCCGCTTCCCAGAAAGGCATACCAGGTTGGGAAGGCATTGGCGATAGGAAATCCGCCGCACACGATAGCCGCAAAACCATACATCACATTCAGGGTAGCCAGTGTGATAATGAAACTGGGCATATTAAATTTCTGTCTGGCCCATGCGTGGAACAATCCTGTCAAGAGAGCCACCAGGGTGGCTGCTGCAATTCCCACTAACGCGCCAAGCTCAATAGGCATGATTCCTGCCTCAGCAAGTCCCTTTGAGATAAATCCTGCCAGCACTCCGCTTAAGGCTACCTGAGATCCAACGGACAGGTCTATTTCACCAGAAATGATTACCAGACACATTCCGTAAGCAATGACACCCTTCATAGCCGCATTCCGCAATATGTTTAAAATATTTCCCGATTTCAGAAAGGACGGCGCCGCAATACTTACACCAATAATCAGAACCAGCAGAAGAATTTCAATCAGGTGGTCCAGAATTAAATTTTTTGTTTTTTTGCCGGAAAATAGTTCCATATGCAATGAGTCGATTTTTACAGATTTCATTCTACCTTTCCTCCCATACAATACGCGTATAATGCATCTATGGTCACATGGTCGTCCAGACACACTTCCCCAACGATTTTTCCCATATGCATAATCAGAATCCTGTGACATACCTCCACCAGTTCCTCCAGCTCTGATGACACAAAAATACTGGATATTCCTTTTCTGGACTGCTCCCACATAATCTGGAAAATCTGTTGTTTTGCTTTTACATCTATTCCTCTGGAGGGCTCATCATACATCATAATCTTGGGAGCCGTATTCAACCAGTTTCCAATAATTACCTTTTGCTGGTTGCCGCCGGAAAGAGAGCTTACCGGGGCCATCAAATCCGGAATTTTAATCTGTAAATCCCTAATCTGTCTCTCTGAAAATTCTTTTCTGGTTTTTTCATTTATCACATGGCGCTGTGTCATCTTATCCATACTGGCATAGCAGAGGTTATCACGGATGGAATGAATCAAAATCACCCCCTGCGTTTTTCTCTCTTCCGGCGTCAGCCCCAGCCCCATCTGCATCATTCCGATGGGACCGGCATTTTTGGGAGCAGTTTTCTGATCCACCAGGATTTCACCGCTGTCGTATGGGTCTGCACCAAATATACAGCGCAGCAGCTCTGTACGGCCGGACCCCAGCATTCCTGCAATTCCTAATACCTCTCCCTTTCTCAGCTGAAAGGATACGTCCTGGAACTTCCCCTTGCGGGTAAGATGTTTTACATCCATTATGATGCCATCCTGCACCTTAAGGTCTCCGGGTCTTTCCTTGATTTCCACATCACCGAACATCATAGTAATGATATCCTTGTGCTGCAGCGAACTGATTGGCTCTGTTCCTATGTATTTTCCATCCCGCAGCACTGTAACGCTGTCTGCAATCTCCCACAGCTCCTGTAATCTGTGGGAGATGTAGATAATGATTACATCCTGCTTTTTTAACATCCGTATTGCCTCAAACAGCTTCTGGGTTTCATTGGCAGCCAGAGCCGATGTGGGCTCATCCAGCATAAGCACCTTCGGTTTAAAGCTCATGGCCTTGGTGATTTCCACCACCTGGCACTGCCACATACTGAGCCGGAACACCTTTTCATGGGGGTCAATATCTACGCCCATTGCATGCAGCAGCTCTCCTGCCATCTGATATGTCCTCTTCCAGTCTACCAGACGTCCCTTCTTTGGAAGACGTCCCAAAAAAATATTTTCCGCCACTGAGAGATGGGGAACCAGACTCAGCTCCTGATATACAGTGGCGATTCCCTTGTTCAGTGCTTCCACCGGTGTACTGAAATGCAATTCCTCTTCATCCAGATAAAAATGTCCGCTTGTGGGCTGAATGGCGCCTGCAAATACTTTAACCAGGGTTGATTTTCCCGACCCGTTCTTTCCGATAAAGGCATGGACTTTTCCGCTGTCAAAGGATACGGTGACATCATCCAATGCTCTTGTTCCCGGATAATCCTTTATAATCCCTTCCGTTCTCAAAATGCTCATGGCATACTCCTTATTCTTACCGGTAACGAACTCAGCTACATTTTGGATTTAAGGTCTGACATAAAATCATCCAGCTGCTTTGTATCGCCGCGTCTTAACGGTATACCTTCCACAATTACTGTCTTTCCCTGGTCCGCCACATCCTTTCCTTCAATGGACTGGACCAGAGTCTCAACCGTCTTATATCCAATTTGAAACGGATCCTGTCCTGTGACGGCCTGAAGAATATCATTATCTGCTTTCAGCAAATCCACAATCTGCTCAGACGCGTCAGTACCGAATACAAAGGTCTTGCCTGCCTGTCCTGCATTTTCCACTGCCATAACAGCACCGATGGTTCCGCCGTCGTTGGCAGCAAACATGATATCAATATCCGGGTTGGCGGCCAGCATGTCCCCTGCCTTTGCAATGGCTGTATCCTGGAGCCATGCATCCTGGTTGGAAACAATCTCATAGTTTACCCCGCCCTCATCCAGGGCAGCAAGGAAGCCGTTGACCCTCTCTGCTGAGGTTTCCGGAATTTGTGTCTTAAACTGAAGGATTCCCAGCTCGATTTTCTCATCCCCGTATTTTTCCTTAATAAAGTCTACTGCAATCTCGCCAGTCTGTTTACAAAAGGCATAATTATCCGAGGTATAGGCTGCTATGGAAAAAGGGTATGAGTCCATGGCCGTATTGGCCACACAGATTTTGACCCCTTTATCGCTTGAAACCTTAAGTGCCTCCGGAGAAATCGTTGCGGACAGAGGGGAGATGGCGATGCCGGCAACTCCTTGTGCTGTATATGTATTTACCAGCTCAGTTTCCTTCATCTGATCATTTGTGACATTGGAAAGCTGGATTTCATACCCCAGATCCTTTGCAGCCGCCTCATATCCAGCCGACATCAGCTTAAAAAACTGATCTTCCTGGAACACTATACCTGCAATTGACTTTCCTGCACCAGATGTATCTGTCTGCTCTTCCCCTTCTCCGGCCTTCTCTTTCTGACCTTTCTCTTCCTGGCTTGTCCCCTGGGCCACGGTTGTTCCTCCTGTTGTCTTGGCTGCCCCGTCTCCATCCATGCTGCATGCACCCAATACACCGGCCATTCCTAATATCATTGCTGCTAACGCTATCTTCTTCATAAAGCCTACCTCCTAATATCATTATATAGTTTTTGTTTTCATTTAAATGAGCTCATTCATTTATGTTCTTACTATATCTTATTTTATTCCCCAAATCTTCTTTACTTTTGATATTTATTGTTTTATATTGATATTTAGACAAAAACAACTGGATATTCAGGCAGGGAGAGGAACTATTCTTATGCAAATTTCAGCTAAAAATGTAAATACTCCATCTGTATTCCCCATTGATTGCGAGGTCTATTACTCAATCCGTACACTGATTGATGCAAATGAATACCCGCAGGTCCATGATTTTTATGAAATCATACTAGTGACTGAAAATTCACTGGATATTTTGTTAAATAATGACCGAATCAAACTTGGGCATGGAAATCTGCTTCTTATCCGTCCCGGTGATATCCACACCAAAATACAGACCGGGGACTCTGTACATATTAATCTGGCCTTTCCGGCTTATACGGTAAATTCTCTTTTTGGTTACCTTTATAACTCTCAGGCCCCGCGCAAAGAACTGTTTGCTGGTTCCCACTCCCCGATTGTCCGGTTAAGCACCATTGACACGCTGATGATCCAAAATCGTTTGTCCTTTCTTAACCAGCTGTCATCTTCTGATATGGAGGAAAAAAACACCCATCTCAGAGCAATCCTTATTGACATTATGTATTCCTATATCATTCCTGAATTGGAAAAACAAAAAAGGTCCTCGGATGCCTCCAATCTGCCGGCCTGGCTTGTTCCTGCACTGGAGGGATTATCCAATCCCAAAAACCTGACCATGGGGATGGATTATCTTGTCCACCAGACACAGCGTTCCCCGGAACACATCTGCAGAATGTTCCGTAAGCATCTGGGAATCACCCCCTCTGCCTACATCAACGGAAAACGGCTTAACTATGCTGCTAATCTTCTGATACACACAGATATGGAGATTGTAGACGTAATATATGAAAGCGGCTTTCAGAGCATCAATTATTTTTATCATCTGTTTAAAAAAGAGTACGGCATCTCCCCTGTAAAGTACAAAAAGATCCATCTGGTCCAGAAACTTTAGAACCTGTTCCCGCCGGGCACGCAAAAAGGCAGCCTCCACATCTGCAACTGATATGGAGACTGCCTTCTTTTATTTCATCTATAACTGCAATTAGACCGGATAAGCCTTGCTGTCCTTGTCGGCAGCACTGCTGTCCACCTTGGTCTGCTGGGCAGCCCTGTACTCGAAGAAATCCTTGGCCACTGCCGGGAACAGCGCATAGCTGAGAACATCCTCATCCTGCTGCTTCCACTGCGCGCATTCCTTCTCAAACTGAGGAAGCTGAGGAGCAATCAGGTCGGCAGGACGGCAGGTAATGGGTGTCTCGTCGCCGATAATCTTTTTCTGCACTTCCGGATTAAAGGGCTTAACTGTCTGGCCGAATTCACCAAGCATGATTTTCTTGGATTCCTTCGGAACCATCTTATAGCGCTCGCCCATGATAACGTTCATAACAGCCTGTGTACCCACAATCTGGGATGACGGTGTAACTAACGGAGGCTCGCCGAAGTCCTTACGCACTCTCGGAATCTCCTCCAGAACCTGGCGGTACTTGTCTTCCTGTCCGGCCTCTTTTAACTGGCTTACCAGGTTGGACAGCATTCCGCCCGGCACCTGATACTGAAGGGTCTTGATATTAACTCCCAGAACCTTCGGGTTCAGAAGGCCGCTCTTAAGGGCCTGCTCACGTATGGGCTGGAAATGGTCTGCAATCTCAGCCAGCAGTGTCTGGTCATAGCCGGTGTCATATGGGGTGCCGCGGAAGGTCTCCACCATAACCTCAGTGGCCGGCTGGCTGGTTCCCAGAGCCAGAGGCGACATGGCGCAGTCGATGATTTCACATCCTGCCTCTACTGCCTTTAAATAAGTCATGGAAGCAACGCCTGATGTGTAATGGGTATGCAGGTCGATAGGAAGGCTTGTTCCTTCCTTCAGAGCCTGTACCAGCTCTGCTGCCGCGTATGGTGTCAGCAGACCTGCCATATCCTTGATACACAGTGAGTCAGCGCCCATGTCCTCAATTCTCTTTGCAATATCCTTCCAGTAATCCAGTGTATAGGCATCGCCCAGAGTATAGCACAGCGCAATCTGAGCATGTCCTTTTTCTCTGTTGGTAGCTTTTACAGCTGTCTCCAGGTTGCGGATATCGTTCAGACAGTCAAAGATACGGATGATATCAATACCGTTGGAAATGGACTTCTGTACAAAGTACTCCACTACATCGTCCGCATAGTGGTTATATCCCAGAATGTTCTGTCCGCGGAACAGCATCTGCAGCTTGGTGTTCTTAAATCCGTCTCTCAGTTTCCTCAGTCTCTCCCATGGATCTTCCTTCAGGAAACGGAGGCAGGAATCAAAGGTAGCGCCGCCCCAGCACTCAACCGCATGGTAGCCTACCTTGTCCATCTTATCAATAATGGGCAGCATCTGCTCTGTGGACATTCTGGTTGCGAGCAAAGACTGGTGGGCGTCACGAAGGACGGTTTCCACAATCTTCACTGGCCTCTTTTCTATCTCTGCCATAGTTATAATCCTCCTCGTTATGAGCATTTGGCGCCGTCTTTAAGGCGCTTGTGCGATACATGCCGCCCGCGCCCGTCCGGTGCTTTCACAGGCCAGGCGAAACGGCTGTCATTGTCAATATATTATGCCATTATACCCCAAATATTGCCATGAAGGTACCGGCCGCAACTGCGGTGCCGATAACGCCTGCAACGTTTGGTCCCATTGCGTGCATCAGCAGGAAATTGGTCGGGTCTGCTTCTGCTCCCACCTTCTGGGATACACGGGCCGCCATAGGAACTGCGGACACGCCGGCAGAACCGATAAGCGGATTGATTTTTCCTCCTGTAATCTTGCAGAGGAGCTTGCCTAAAAGCACACCGCCGATGGTGCCGAAGATAAATGCGGTCAGGCCCAGGGCAACAATCTTGATGGTGGTTACATTTAAGAATGCATCTGCGCTGGTGGTAGCGCCTACGGAAGTACCCAGCAGGATAACCACAATATACATCAGGGCATTGCTTGCCGTATCAGCCAGCTGCTTCACAACGCCGCTCTCACGGAACAGGTTGCCTAACATCAGCATTCCTACCAGAGGTGCTGTGGACGGCAGGATCAGGCATACAACGATGGTTACGATGATGGGGAACAGAATCTTCTCCAGCTTGGATACAGGACGAAGCTGTTCCATCTTAATCTTACGCTCTTTCTCAGTTGTCAGAAGCTTCATAAATGGCGGCTGGATAATTGGAACCAGCGCCATGTAGGAGTAAGCCGCAACCGCGATAGGTCCCATGATCTGGGTCTGTCCCAGCTTACTGCACAGGAACAGGGATGTAGGGCCGTCCGCACCGCCGATGATGGAGATGGCTGCTGATTCCTTGCCGGAGAACCCTAACAGGATGGCGAAGAAATAAGCAGAGTAGATACCCAGCTGTGCGGCAGCTCCCATAAGGAAGCTGATTGGGTTTGCGATAAGGGGGCCAAAGTCTGTCATGGCTCCAACGCCCAGGAAGATAAGGGAGGGCAAAATGCTCCACTCATCCAGCTGGAAAAAGTACCACAGAAGTCCGCCTGTTCCGTTGGACGTCTGTTCCGGAGAATACATGATATCCGGATAAATATTAACCAGCAGCATACCGAATGCAATCGGAATCAGCAGCAGGGGTTCAAATCCCTTCCTGATAGCAAGGTATAAGAACACCAGGGCCACTACGATCATTACATAGTTGCCTGCTCCCAGATGGAAAAACGCCATCTGGTTCAGCAGGTTGTTAATTATATTGCCAAAATCCATAATGTTCCCTCCATAATGAATCCCACATTGCTATGGGCTCATCTCTATAATTAGTTCAGAGTAGCTAATACCGCGCCAGATTCAACGGAATCGCCGGTGGACGCATTAATGCTGGCAATGGTTCCATCCTGAGGAGCCACGATGTCATTTTCCATCTTCATGGCTTCCAGAACCAGGATTACGTCACCCTTCTTCACAGCCTGTCCTACCGCTGCCTTAACAGCCACTACCTTGCCAGGCATAGGTGCGGATACGCTGACAGAACCTGCTGCACCTGCCGGAGCTGCTGCAGGAGCAGGAGCTGCTGCGGGGGCCGGGGCTGGTGCTGCCGGGGCTGCTGCAATACCGGATACAGCGCCTTCTTCTACGGTTACTGCATATGCTTTACCATTAACTGTGATTGTATAATTCTTCATGATTTCAATTCCTCCTGAATGAAAATAGTTATGGAACGTTTCCCGTCCTCTTATCTGCCTTTAGACCTCTGTACACGGCGGATGGAACGAACCACCAGTCCGTTAGAAGAAGTTCCCTCATATGCTGCAATGGCTGCCGAAATCACTGCCACCAGCTCGGCGTCGCCCATCAGGTCTTCGCCTGCCGCAGGTACAGGTGCTGCCGCCTTAACCGGTGCTGGTGCAACTGGTGCTGGCGCTGGCGCTGCCTTTTCCTTCTGGCCTGTCTCCCACTTGTGAATGAACTTAAAGCAGGCAATCAGCAGGCTGATAAATATAAGGACCGCGAACACGGTGCCGATACCGATTACCGCATATACGGTAGCTGTTTCCATCAGCTGCCCGATGGTCTTGCCCTCTTCTTCATTTGAAGCAAGCTCAGTGAATTCCGCATCAACTATCTGCTGGGAAATCATATTCAGATTCATGACATACTGCATGGAACCTTCGGTGAATGCAACAGGCAGCATAACGGTATAGGTACCATCTGCCATCTGTACCACACTTGCGTCTTCAATGTCGATGCTTCTGACTTCCCCCAGTTCCTTCCTTGCATTAATCTGCTCTTCACAGATGGCTGCCATAACTGCATTGCCCTGGGCTTCCGACATGACCTTCTGTGCAATCAGCCCATCCGTGCTGACGCCCAGAGACTGGACCGCTGTCAGCTTGGCATACTCTGCCATCATGTCATCTACAGGAGTTCCGTCCGTGGCAATCCGGGGAACTGTCCCGGCTTCATCCTGTTTTGCTGAGCAGGCTGACAGGCTCAACAGGCAGGCGGCCATCAGAACTGCTGCTGCCACTCGTTTCATTAATCGTCTCATATACCTGTCACCTCTCTTTAAACCGTGCCATGCTTCTTAGACGGACGGTCCTCTCTCTTTGTGAACAGCATTTCAAAGGCTGCGATTACCCTCTGACGGGTCTCCCCTGCCTTAATTATGTCATCTACATATCCTCTCTTGGCTGCTGCTACAGCGCTGGACTGAAGTGCGGTGTACTCTGCTGTCTTTTCATTGATGAGTGCGGCGGCATCACCGGATGCGGCGATTTCCTTTGCATACATAATCTTCACTGCCTCAGACGGATTCATCATACCGATGACAGCACCAGGCCATGCATATACCACGTCAGCGCCGATGGACTTGCTGCCCATGGTCAGGTATGCGCTTCCGAATGCTTCCTTAACAATTACTGTTACCTTGGGAACGCTGGCATTGGCATAAGCATAGGTAAGGCGTGCGGCTGCCTTTGCAATCCTTCTCTCGCTGCACATCTTGGCCTTGTAGCCCTTTACGTTCACCAGTGTGAGTACAGGAATATTGAATGCGTCGCAGAAATGAATGAAATCAGTTGCCTTGTCGCAGCCCTTGCCGGACAGGACAGGCTCAAATGTTTCCTTCTTCTCTCCGTTCTCATAGATTTCCGTGCGGTTAGCCACGCATCCGATGGTTGTCCCGTTCAGGCGGATGAAACCGGTCACCATGGAAGGTTCATAATTCTTCTTAACCTCCATGAAGAAGCTGTTATCGGATATCAGTGTCAGGGCCAGAGCCGTGTCACCAGTGCATCCCTCGATATTATCGCAGATACGGTTTAAGTCATCCTGGCACTCTCCGTATGACATATCATCCTCGTTGTTGGCCGGAAGGATGGAAACCAGGGCGCGGATCTGAGCGATAATGGAAGCCTCATCTCCTGTGAAGTCTGCCAGTCCGGATTCCCTGCTCTGGAAATCTGCGCTGGAGGTATCACACTTCTCTTTATAATTGCCGTCAATGGCGTTAGGTGAATTAACAAACAGTTTGCCGGACTTCTCTTCCATGAAGGTGAAATCTGTGATGCCGGCAGATACTGCCATGCCGCCGCCGCAGGTTCCAAAGATTGCTGTTATCTGAGGAATCACGCCGGAAGCCATGGTCTGGCTTAAGTACAGCTTGCCGAAGCCGTCCAGGGCATCGGTCGCCTCCTGAAGACGCAGACCTGCACAGTCTACCAAACCGATTACAGGTGCTCCCATCTTCATAGCCATGGAATAGATGTTGCAGATTTTCTTTGCATGCATTTCGCCCATGGAGCCGCCTAATACAGACGCATCCTGGCTGTATACATACACCAGGCATCCGCCGATGGTACCGTAGCCGGTAACCACACCGTCAGCGGGGGTCTCCTGCTCAGTCATGTTAAAGTCAGTGCTTCTGGCCGTTATATAGGCTCCGACTTCAACAAAACTGTTCTCATCAAGCAGGGCTGCTATGCGGCTGCTTGCTGAAGTTTGTGCTGAATTACTCATTTTCCAGTCCTCCATCATTCATAAGTTTAACAATATCTAAGCAACGGAAAACCCATTCTCAGGCCCGTCGCAAAAAAAAGCAGAAATATTGCCACATACAATTATAATAATAAATTTGTCAAATAGCAAGCTCTTTTCCACTAAAAAGGTGAAAATATTAACGAAATTCAAGATTCGTAAATACGAAAAGAGCTGTGGCTTTCACGAAATATGTGAACCGCCGCAACTCTTTTTTGTCACAAACCCATTATTTACTTAACCCATGGAAAAAAACTTGTCATGAATGACCTGTACGGCCTTTTCCGCATCCTTTTCATCCACCAGTACGGATATCTTAATCTCGCTGGTGGATATCATGTTGATATTAATGTTGGCGTCGTAGAGAGCCTCAAACAAGGTGGCAGCCACGCCAGGATGATTAATCATACCCGCTCCCACCACGGAAACCTTGGCAATATGGCTGTTGGTCTCCAGATGGCCAAAGCCAATGGACTCCTGATGCTCCTTCAGGAGCACGGAAGCCGCCTCCAGGTCGGACTGGGCAACGGTAAAGCAGATGTCCTTGCCCTCCTCATGGCCGATTCCCTGTAATATGATGTCCACGTTAATGTGGTTCTGGGCCAGCAGGGAAAACACCTTAAAGGATGTGCCAATCTCATTGGGCACCCCTATCAGGGCAATCCTTGCGATATTAACATTCTTAGCCACACTGCTGATATATGATTTCTCCATGCGTTTTGCAACCTCCTTCACCTTTGTACCCGGATGCCCTGTAAAGCTTGAGAGCACCTCCAGCTTCACATTATATTTCTTTGCCATCTCCACGGAACGGTTGTGGAGCACCTGGGCCCCCAGGGTAGCCAGCTCCAGCATCTCATTGTAGGTGACCTCATCCAGTTTCCTTGCGTCCTTCACGATTCTGGGGTCAGCCGTATATACCCCGTCCACATCCGTGTATATCTGGCACAGATCCGCCCGAAGGGAGGCAGCCAGCGCAACCGCGGAAGTGTCAGATCCGCCTCTGCCAAGGGTGGTGATATCCTCATAGCGGTTGATTCCCTGGAATCCCGTGACAATCACGATTTTCTTCTGATTCAGCTCTGTCTCGATGCGCTCCGTATCCACCTTCTTAATTCTGGCATTCCTGGCCACGGTATTGGTAACCATTCCCGCCTGCCATCCGGTCAGGGAAATAACCGGATATCCCAGCGCCTCCACTGCCATGGCGCAGAGGGCCACGGACATCTGCTCCCCGGTGGACAAGAGCATATCCATCTCCCGGTTGGAGGCAAGGGGATTGATCTCATTTGCCTTCTCAATCAGCTCGTCGGTGGTATCCCCCTGGGCAGACAGCACTGCCACTACCTGGTTGCCGGCTTTGTATGTATCCGTGATAATTTCAGCCACATGGCGCAGCCGGGCGGCGTCAGCCACAGAGGTTCCTCCGAATTTCTGTACAATTAAGCCCATATGTTATTCCTTTCGTCCATACATTGTATCCCGCCAAAAAGCGGCGGCCCCAAAGGCCGCCGCCAGCAAGCGCTTATATTTAAATATTTTACACGCTGGATTTTGTTTGTCAACTGAATCCGGCCTTAACTGTTATTTCTCCAGGTTCTTCCACTTAAAGTTGGGAACCACATCCGACCACTTGCTGATGCCGATGATTGGCTTTGCAAATTCAGTGGCCTCCAGGGTGGCGTTCTTCTTGTCGATATCCCGGAATACCTGCCATATCTTCTTGCGCTTGGTAGCCACAATCAGATTGGGCTGGTTCATGTCGCACTCCCACAAACCGAATTTTAATCCGTCCTTTGCCTCGGAGGGCGCGTCTACCTGACGGCTGACCGTGTAGGCGTCAATATATGGGTTGCTGTCCACCAGGTAATAGGAGTAAGCATAGGCCGCCGCCTGAATCTCCGGAATGTTTCCCCTGGTAGGGCTGTAGGATGTGAAGCCCTGCTCCGTAAGGATGATGTGGCGCACATTGCCTGCGGGCGCCCTCAGGGTATCCTGTACAAAGTAATCTGTCAGCACGTTCAGATTGGCAAAATTGATGACCGGTGAGTTAAAGTCATTTGTGAACAGCCCTGTGGACTGCGGATCATCCCAGAATTCCGGCTCTGTCATGGGGCATGGATATGGATGGTAGGCCAGACCCCAGTCCATCTGTCCCTGGGTGTTGGCTATGGAGTTAAAGCTGTCCACAATCTCCTTGCCTCCGTACTTAAGCTTGCCGTCAATCTCGTTCATCCAGTTATAGTCCAGTGAAAAATATACCCGGTCGTTGGCATTGGTGCTCTTGATGGCTGTGTAGATGACCCGGAATGCCTTCTGGTATGCCTTCACATAATTCGTCAGGTCCATGGGCCCCATGTAATTCCACTGCTGGTTGTTAATCTCGTTGCCGATAATCCAGTTTGACACCTTGCCGTAATTAGGATTGTCGCCGCTGTAATGCTGGGCCAGGAAGGACGCGATTGCCTTAGTCTGGTCAAATCCGGCCTCAGTCTCCGCGTTGAACATGTAATAAAATGCATTGGAATTCTTCTGTGTGCCCGGATACACCAAATCCGGTGTATTGGGATTCCAGTCATTAAGCAGGATAACCGTAACCGTCATCCCCTTGTTGGACAGCGCGCTGATGGTCTTGTCATAAGCGTCCACCACGCCTTTGTTAAAATGGTACGTCTTTCCGTCATACTGGTAATCAATTCCGGTTCCCATAATCTGGGAAAATGCGATATTGGTGGTCACATGCTTCACGCCCAGGTCAAAGGCGTCGCTGAGCATGTCAATCTCAATCACAAGACCCTTCTTAGTCAGAGGGTCATTAAAAGGCGTCTGGTTCTTAGCAATCAGCTCCGGATTGGTTATGTAGTGGGGCTGGCTGACCTTGATGAACTTAGTTCCGTCAAATACAGCCAGGACAAACCGGCTGTAAAGCTTATCCTGCGGTGTGCCCAGGTTCAGGGGCACGCTTACCGAGGCAGCACTTAAGGCAGGTGAGGAAGCAATAAAATTGCTGCGGCTTCCCAGCTCTTCCTCGTAAGGCTGCATCTCAAAGACGTAGATGTTTCCGTCTGTTCCCGTCACATCCCCGCTGCTGGAAAATCCAATCTCAACGTTCTGTTTATCTCCTGAAATCTTACAGGAGGTAATCTGGCCTGCCACTCCCGGCGTGAATACCTGGGCTTCTGCCTGGGCGCCTGCCTGGCTCTCCGCCTGAGCTGCGGCCCCAAAGGCCGTAAAACTTCCCAGGAACGCCGCACCGCACAGCAGGGCCGCCGCCAGGGTCAGGGCCTTACCTCCTTTAACGAATGGTTTCTTCATTTATGAATTCCTCCCAACTTTCTCCAAAATAGGATACATGATACATCATACATAAATAAGTTTACTTTTTCAATGAACTTTTTATTACATGTCTCTTAATTATATGAACAGGAATCATACCTTCCCGCTGTGTTCCAAAACGCCTGCAGCATCACTATATCTGAGTCAGATAGATTGCCGTAAGAGTATCAGGAAACGAAAAAATGCAGAAAAACAGGGAAGGCTGCCTGTATGTGCTACTTACAGGAAACCTTCCCTTCCGCTAATTCATAGAGCCTGTCGCACACGGACGACAGTTCGCTCAATGTTCTTAGATGTTTGGACAGCCCGAAGACACTGGGCCTCATTTTACCATGATTCACCGTCTGACTCGTCTGTACTGTCAGATACCTCTTGCCCACCGGCCGGATTCATATTAAACATATGGCTGAAATCCCTGTTACCGTCAAGCACTAATCTGCCCCTGTAACGTTTATAATCAAAATATGAATCAAATTCACTGCCGGGTTTCCTGGCTTCAAATACCATAGGAATTCTTTCTTTTTCAATCGTCCTTCGTATACTTCCCACATGGCCGCCCACAGTTTTTCCGGAAAGCACAAGATATGTATACGTTTTCTGGAATATTTTTTCTGTCATTCCCGGCAACCCCCTGACTGCAGATTCCAGATCCTTTGTCATAACCCGACGGTTGGAGACATAGGCCAAAAGCTCTGCCGGAGCCATTCTTGGCATCAGTTCCCAGCTGTTCTTTGCTGCCGGGTCTGCAATGTTAACCTTACTGTCAGCCAGAAACAAATCAGCCAGGTGTGAAACTGCACATAAGATGTAATTGTATATCTCCTTATCCCGTTCATTCGCCGTACCTTCAGAAGGGATATACGAGGTATCATATGTCCACCACAGCCCCTTTCCATACTCTTCAAAAAAGGCCCGGACCTCATCAAATCCCATGCCAAAAGATATCTGATTATTTCCCATGACATCCTTGACTATAAATGCGTTGCACAAAAGTTTTACTTTAAATTCTTTTAAATCGGCATTCCCCTCCAAATCTGTATAAGCCGAAAATGCTTCATTTACTATTGCATTAGTGACCATCCCCGGTACTGCTCCCAGCTCGCTGGAATACCGTTCCAGAAAATCCTCCAAAAATGCCATGATTCTGAGATTCTGATTGCGCTCTATTACCTGTCCTATTTTAAGAGGCTCTGTAATCATCTCAATTGTTCTGGTTTTTCCTCCCATGTCAGAAAACAAACGTATTACCGTATCTCCTCCACGTTTTACCTCCAAGAAGGTCATGCTGTCAGGTGATTTGTCCAAGGCAAAACACACCTTATAAGGCAGCTCGCATTCCATACCAAAGGTCCATTCTTTATGACTGCCGTATTTCTCACTCATTATTTTTTATCTCCTTATATTTTATTGAGAAAAGCTTTTCTGAACCTAGTATAAGTATATTTTGTCACTGGCAAACACAAACAGCATGGTTTGTTCATTTTTTGCCATCAATGGTTCACCAAACGCCAAACCTCCCCGCCCCCAGGGATTCCTTAAACAAAAAATCCCCGGCAAAGGAATCATCCATCCTCTGCCGGGGCATTCTCACACTCAGCAACATCTCATTTATTCAACATCAGTCATACATCATCCGGCTATCCCGTTGCGCCGGCCATATCCCATCAGCCAACCTCCGCCACCCGGAATCCCCTGGACTCCAGCATGTCCCTGCACTCCCCGTCCAGGTGCATACAGTATACTTTGTGCCTCAGCTGCTCCGGCACCGTCTCCTCCAGTACACCTACGTAGCAGTGGCTGGGGCTTGGCGGATTGTGGAGGGACGTATCGTGGTAAACGGCGTCCAGCTTCCCGTCCTTAAGCATGCCGGCAATCCGCTCCGGCATCCGTGCGGAATCACCGCTGTAATAAATCCTCATCCCCTCTGTCTCCAGAATGTACCCGAAGCAGTCCATATTGTCCGCATGCTCCACCGGCACCGGTTCAGCCCTAAGACAGCCCGCGTCCTCCGGAAGTTCCTGGTAATAATTGTAAAATTCATCCTTGATGCCCATAAGCCGCAGAAGCTCCACCACGGTGGCCCTGGGATGGATAACGCAGATTTTCCTTCCCAGGATACAGTAATTGTAAGAAATCAGGGACCCAAGGCTTCCCACATGGTCTGCGTGAAGATGGGTCAGCAGCACATATATCTGCCTGTATTCCCTGAGATTGCTGCGCTTCATCAGAAGCTCATATACTGTCTCGCCGCAGTCCACCAGGAACAGGCATCCGTCCATCTCAAACCAGGCAGATGTATTTCCCATTGCAGGATTAAAGGCGCTGCCGCATCCGAAAAAATGCAGTTTCATAACACTTCTCCTCTCATAACTGGTTTCATATCCCTAATCACTCTTTGATTCCGGCGCTGACAAAGCTGTTCATAAACTGCTTCTGCAGGAAGAAGAACGCGATGAGCAGCGGCAGGATAATGATAAAGGTGGCCGCGCAGACATTGGCCCACTGCATGTTGGCCTCTTTGGACTTTGCAAAGATAGCCAGGCCTACGGTCAGTGTGCGGTTGGACGGCGAGTTCGTCACAATCAGAGGCCACAGGTAGTTATTCCAGTGATAGCTGACGGAAATAACCGCAAAGGACATATAGGCAGGCTTTGCGCAGGGCATGTACACCCTCCAGATGGTCTGCCAGGTGTTGGCGCCGTCAATTCTGGCCGCCTCAGCCAGGGCCTTTGGAATGGATTTAAAATGCTGCCTCAGCAGGAAAATAGCCAGGGCGCTTCCAAAGAACGGCAGCATGATGCCCACCTTTGTATCGGTCAGTCCCAGGTCAGCCAGTGTCATAAAGTTAGGTGTGATGAGAACGTCATTTGGAATGATGATCTGCATGAAAATAACGGCAAACACCAGGGTCTGTCCCTTAAAATCCATGACAGCCAGCGCATAGGCAGCCAGAGTGGATGTGACAAACTGTACGCAGAAGGTCACCACCACCAGTATCAGCGTATTCAGGTAATACCGGGCAAAGGGAATGGCATTCCACACATAAGACAGATTCCCAAAAGTAAAACGGCTGTTGGGAAGAAAGGTCATATGAAAGGTAGGCTCGCTGAAGGCGGTTCCCACCAGCCAGACCAGAGGAGCCAGCCACATAAGCGCCAGGGCCAGGGCGAAAACAGAAATTGCAGTACTTTTAACTTGTTTCATACCGGCTCCCTCCTTTAATTGTAATGTATCTTCTTATCCTGGCTGATGAATCTGGGCAGGGACACCACAAGCAGAAGTCCCAGCATGATTACGGTCAGGGCCGATGATACGCCGTAGTTGAAGTTTGTAAAGCCCTGCTGGTAAATATAGTACAGAAGCAGGGTACTTGCATTGTTGGGCGCTCCCTCTGTCATGATGACCACATGGTCCACCAGCTTAAAGCAGTTGGTAAAGGCAATCGTGGACACAAACAAAAAGGTGGGCGCCAGCAGGGGCATGGTGATGCGCCTGAACACGGTCCAGTTGCCTGCCCCGTCAATCCTGGCAGCCTCCATCACCTCATCGGATATACTCTGGATGCCGGACAGGAAGAACACCATCAGGTATCCCGCCTCCTTCCAGACATACATCACCGCCATGGCCGGAAGCACCGTACTCTTGCTGGACAGCACATTCATGGGCTTTAAGCCGATGGCGATTAACAGCTGGTCAAAAAGACCGTTCTTTGCCATATAAATGAACATCCACACGCTGGCAATGGCAATCATGGGCATAACCACCGGGTAGAAATAGGCCGTGCGGATGAATCCCACCCGCTTGCCCTTGCGGTTTACCAGAACCGCCAGGCCTAGGCCCACCGCCATACTGGGAATCACCGTCATAAGGGCGAATACAATGGTATTTTTCATTACCTTCCAGAACAGCTTGGAACCGGCCAGCTTCACATAATTCTCAAGGCCGATGAACTCGGCGCCGTCCATACCAAGCTTGTACTTTGAAAGGCTTAGATACAGGCTCCTGAATATAGGGAACACTGTAAATGCCAGCATAAATATAAGCGCCGGGGCCATCAGGGCCCAGGCTGTCGCATTATTCCTGATTTCACGCTGCTTCTTTGTCTTGGTTTTCATCCTCTCACCAGCCTTTTCATATTCCGCCTGCCGTGCCGCGGCCTGTGACACGCCCCGGTCTCTTAAGGCGCTGTATATGCCCGGCTGCGCAGCAAAGGTCTTGCCTTTGCCGCGCATGGTACCGGGCCACAGCGCCTTATTGTTTCCTAACAGGTATTACATTTACGTTTCATCCGTTCTATTGGTACTCTGACAAAACTTCCTCTGCCTGCTCCTGGGCAGCGTCCAGCGCTTCCTGGGCAGACATATCGCCAACCACGGCTGCCTGGATATTGTCATTTAACACTCTCCAGATTTCTGCCGCATTGTATGTAGTAAGCTCAGGCTTTGCGTACGGCAGCTGCTCGTAAGCAACAGATGCCTGGGGAACCTCTGCGTAATAATCCTTAATCAGATCCGTGTCAAAGCATGACTGTCTTGTAGCCACATAACCTGTATCCAGGCTCCACTGTGCCGCTCTGTCCGTAGAGGTGGCAAACTTGATGAACTTCCATGCAGCCTGCACCCTGTCCTCGGAAATATTGCTGGAGATATAGAAGTTGCCGCCTCCTGTTGGCGCGCCCACTCTCTTATGGGCAGGAAGGAAGGCTGTTCCGAAATCAAAGTCCGCGTTGTCGTGGATATTGGCCATGTTGCCGGTGGTGTGGTAAATCATGGCCACTTCACCTGCAAGGAACTGTGTGGGCAGGTCGGTCCACTGTACGATTCCCTCTGCCATGCATTTATACTCATTCTGGAGATCCAGCCAGAACTGAAGCGCCTCCACATTCTCCGGTGTATTGAAATATACGCTCTTGCCGTCTTCGCTCATCAGGTTCTGTCCGTCGGTGCTGTTCTGTAAGCAGAAGCCCGTAAATGCCCACTGTGCGGAACCGGAATTCAGCGCGATTCCCACGCCATAGCGGCCGTCATTTGTCAGCTTCTGGCCGTATTCAGCCAGTTCCTCCCAGGTGGTAGGAGGCGCTTCCGGATCCAGGCCCACTTCCTTGAAGGCATCCTTGTTATAATACAGCACCATGGTGCTTCTCTGGAATGGTATGGAGTAAATTTTTCCGTCCACATAGGAATCTTCCATGAAGCCCGGAAGGAAATCATCAATATAAGCTTTTCCCTCATCCCCGTCAGCCTCAATCAGTTCGTCAAGAGGCATGGCCATGCCTGTGGATGCCATGGTGAAACGCTGGGTTGCAAGACTTACAAACACATCCGGAGGCGTTCCGCCCTGCATGGCTGTCTGAATCTTTGTCACGGTATCGTCATAATTGCCTGTATAGACAGGCTCCACGAAAATATCAGGGTTCTCTGCATTAAAATCCGCACATATTTTTTCAATCAGCTGCGCTGCGGAACCGCCTACATTAACCGGGTAATAAAATGTAAGGTGAAGTGCGCCGTCGTCAGCCTTAGCTGCGTCATCCTTGGACTCGCCGGCGCTTCCAGCTGTTTCCTTAGACTGCTCTGCGGCCGCCGGGTCTGTGTCCGTACTTCCTCCCTTTCCGGAACATCCGGTGACGGCAAGGCCTGCTGCCATAGTCATGGCCAGGACAGCTGCTGCAATCTTTTTTGTTTTTTTCACAATACATACCTCCTCTTAAACTATTGGGAATTTGTCATCTGTTCTGTAATTTCATCATAGCATTGTATTTGAAACGTGTCAATATTATTTTAAGGCATTTTGCACATTTATCCTATATTTTAACCGGGTTTTACATGAATTTTTTCTACTTTTTGCATATTTTTTACATTTTAACGTATTTTTATCAAGCTGTCTCATCTACAGATTCCCGTTTTTATTGAATCGTAACCGCAACAGTTTTACAAAATGCCCGCCATATGGTAGAATTGAACCAAATATATAACCTGGAATGCATCATTTAAGGTGCACCATTTGAAAGGAGAACCGGCAGATGACTACTATCAAAGACATTGCTAAAGCGGCCGGAGTGGCCCAGGGCACCGTTTCCAACGTTCTCAACGGCAAGGGAAATGTGAGCAGTGAAAAAATACGGCAGGTCATGGACGCCGCCTCTGCCCTTGGCTACGTGCCCAATGAGCGGGCCAAGCTGCTGAGGAAGGGCAGGTCCAATACCCTTGCGGTCATTCTCCCCAACATCCGTTCCAAACAATATATAGACTTCTATCTGAGCTTTAAGGCATATGCGGAAAATCACGGCTACAGCGTGTCCCAGTATCTGACCAGCGATGACAACCGGGAGGCGGAATATGCAGCCATCCAGGATGTCCGTTCTTCCATGGCCCAGGGCATGGCAGCAGTCTCCTGCTGTTCCTTTGCCGACGCCAATCCCTATCTGGACGAGCAGGGTATGCTGGCGGACCATGTGGTATTTGCGGAACGCCGCCCTCCCTTTGCAGCCCCCTATGCAGGCTTTGACTATCACCGGGCAGGAAGCGAGCTGGCTTTAAGGGCGCTGGAGCGCGGCTTCTCCAGCCTGTGCCTTCTCACCGGAAGTCTCCAGCTGCCCAATGAATCCGACTTTTTCAACGGATTTATGAGCATCGCTGGTTCATCGGGCTGCCGGATAAACCACATCCAGACAGACCCCTACCGCAAGCTGCAGAATATCATGCAGATGTTCGGCGCTGCCGCCCCCCAGGCCATCTTCATTTCCAATTACGGCTTTGCGGAGAGCGTCAAGGATATATGGAACACCTTCTATTCTGGGGACAGCCCAGAAATTTATACGGTATCCCCCATGTTCACCATGCCAGAAAATGATTTCCAGAAATATGAACTTAACTACCGGCAGCTGGGAAAGGTTGCGGCGGAGTGCCTGATTCAGGATATATCAAAAGAAAAAAAGGGGGAAAAGAGCGGTCCGGAAGAATCAGAGGAACCAAACCTGCGCACCGGACAGGACAGCGGACAGGGCAGCGGACATCCCTGCCTGCTGCTGGAGAATTCCGGCTTCAGGGACTGGTTTGCGGATATCCTCATCCCATCCTCCAAAAAGCCCTTAAATGTGCTGACCCTGGACAGCCCCAGCGCCTACACCATGCGCAACCTGTCCCGCATCTACACGAAAAAAACCGGTGTCCCTGTGAACATCACCATCTATTCCTACGAGGAAATATATGAGGCCTTCAACCATATGCATCATGATTCTGTCTTTGATGTGCTGCGCCTGGACGTGACATGGCTGTCCTGGTTCGCGGACAAGATTCTGCAGCCCCTGGACCAGATTGACCCCGGCATCTCCAGCTGTCTGGACACCTTCCTGGACGGGACCATCAACCAGTATTCCATAGTGAGGGGCAGGGTATATGCCCTGCCCTCCACCCCCAGCGTACAGCTGCTGTACTACCGCAAGGACCTGTTTGAAAGCCCCATCTACCGCAGGATGTATCACGAAACATACCGCCAGGAGCTCCGGCCGCCTCAGGATTTTAAAGAGTTCAACCAGATTGCCAGGTTCTTCACCAAGGCATGCACCCCATCCTCTCCCGTGGAATACGGGGCCACCATGACACTTGGATCCACCGGCGTGGCCGGTTCCGAATACCTGGCCCGACTGTTCAGCCACCAGGAGAATCTTTATAACGAGGACTGCCAGGTCACCCTGAATTCCCCGGCGGCCATTGGTTCCCTCAGGGAGCTCATCGCCCTGAAGGAATACTCTGACCCCAAGTACTGTTCCTGGTGGACCAACACAGCCACTACCTTTGCAGGGGGCAATGTGGCCATGGCCATCCTCTACAGCAACTATGCCTCAGACCTTCTGAGCCATTCCTCCCGGGTAGCGGGAAATATCGGATATGCCCTGACGCCCGGCCGCAATCCAGTTATCGGAGGCGGTTCCCTGGGAGTGGCCAAGTATACCAAACGGCCGGAGGACGCCCTTTCCTTCATCAAATGGATGT
Organism: Enterocloster sp. 210928-DFI.2.20; assembly: GCF_020554465.1. Classification (NCBI taxonomy): domain Bacteria; kingdom Bacillati; phylum Bacillota; class Clostridia; order Lachnospirales; family Lachnospiraceae; genus Enterocloster; species Enterocloster sp. 210928-DFI.2.20. The sequence goes on along the minus strand of NZ_JAJCHK010000012.1, from coordinate 9,604 downwards.
GCAGCGAACCCGTGGCCTCCGCGGCCACGCTGCTGGGCAGCGTATCCCCCTGCCGTAAGTCCTATGACAATTACGAGATACTCAACACCTTCCCCTGGCTGAACCTGGCCAAGGACGGATTCGGCCTGGCCCATGGGCGCCGTACCCCCGAATTCTCCACCCAGCCCTTTGACGAGCGCAGCTTCCTCAGCATCATAGGCATGGCAGTGAAAAATGCCTACAGCCAGGTCATGACGCCGGAGGATGCCCTGAACTATGCACAAAAGCGCTATGACGAGCAATTCCTCCATACCGGTCCATAATAAAAGCGGGCATTAAGACAAAAGTTCCAGGCAGGTCCCCTGATTACAGGAGGCAGCCTGGAACTTCTATGTTAAAACGCGTTTTAGCCGGTTTCGTCCGTTCCCCCTCTCAGCACAGCTTTGCCATGACAGACGCGGAAGTTTTTTCATTATTTACACTGCACTTGTCATAATATGTCCTGTAATATTCCGTGTACAGCATGTCAATCAGGAAAAGCTGGCTGATTTCCGCTGAGGAAGAGCCTGCCTGCAGCGGGCTTTCATTGGCCCCGCACAAGAGGGTCAGGTCTGCGTAGGCCGTAAGAGGCGACTTGATGAACCGGGTCACACAGACAATGGCCGCGCCTGCCTGCCTGGCCAGCTGGGCCACATGGATGGTGTCCTTGGTTGCCCCGGAATAGGAAAAGATAACAGCCACTTCGCCCCTGGACATGGTGGAGGCCATCATGGCCTGCATATGGGAATCAGGAGAACAGTAGACCTTTGGCTCAATCTTAAGAAATTTATCAGCTGCCTTCATGGCTGTTGTCATGCTGGTACCCACTCCGTAAAAGCAGATGCGTCCGGCCTTATGGAAGCACTCAACGACCCGCCGGAACACGTCCTCCTTTAACAGGGAATGAGTCTCCTTAAGGGCCTTTACATTGGAATTGAGAACCTTCTCCGCCACCTGGGAAAAAGAGTCCTCCAGGCTGATATCGCTCTCCATCTGTCCGAATCCCTGCTTTCCCTCATGAAGGCTCAGGGATAAAAGCATCTTGAATTCCTGGTAGCCTTTACAGTTCATGGTCTTGCAGAAGCGGAACACGCTGGTATCCCCCACCCCGCAGGCCTCGGCCAGCTCAGTGATGGACATGAACAGAACCTTCTTGGGGCTGCTCAGGATATAATCAGCCACCTTTTTCTCCGCCTTTGTAAACTGGTTATACCCGCCTCTTATTTTCAACAAAAAATCCTCTGCCATTTTCCTTCCTCCTTCTGCTGCCCGCCCTGTGAAAATTTAATTTACTCTTATTATAAAAAAAAATATTTCTTTTAGCAAGAAATGTAGTAGAATTAAATTAAATAATTGCCATTTTCAAAGAGGGGGGCTGTATTATGAGGCATATCTCAAAAAAGGAGCTTTTGTCCATCCCCAACCTGATGGGGTATTTCCGTTTAATTATGATTCCTGTGTTTGTGTGGCTGTACCTGAAGGCATCCACAGATGCAGACTATTACAGGGCTGCCATTGTCATGGGCATATCCTCCATCACAGACATGTTCGACGGAATGATCGCCAGAAAATTCAATATGATTACGGAGTTCGGCAAATTCCTGGACCCCCTAGCAGATAAGCTGACCCACGGCGCCATCCTGCTCTGTCTGTGGAGCCGTTATCCCCTGATTCTGCTCCTTCTGGTCCTGTTTGTGCTGAAAGAAGGCTTCATGCTAATCATGGGCGCCATCAAGCTCCGGGAAGGCAAGAAGTTAAACGGCGCCAAGTGGTTCGGCAAATGCTGTACCGCGCTTCTGTTCGTGGTGCTTTTCCTACTGCTGCTCTTCCCCCACATGTCACTTGTCACGGTCAATGTACTGATTTTGCTGTGCGCGGCAGCCATGTTCATCACCCTGCTTCTCTACATACCGGTATTTCGCAGCATGTAAGCGGTATAACATAGGGCTGGGGCCCGCATGCAGCGGGGCCTGTCTGCACTTTACTGCCGCGCTTCCTTATATACTCTCTTAAGGGTAAAGCCCCTGCCTCTCACCTCATTAATCTGGTTGATAATCATAAAGGCCTCCGGGTCTTCATCCATGACCAGGTTGTTCAGCCTGGGCAGATCCCGCCTGGAAATCACCGCCAGAATCATTTCCTGCTCCCTGTGGAGATAACCGGTCTCCATATGCAGCAGGGAGGTACCGCAGTCAATGCGCTCCGCTATGAGGCGGTTGATCTCCTCATACCTTCTGCTGACAATCTTCACCTGTATTCTGGCATTTCCCGACATAAGGACCTGGTTAAGCACCATGGTATACACGATAATCAGTATGATACCGTAGAGAATGGCATGGGAATCAGCCTCAATCAGCTGAAGCCCCAGAACCACACAGTCCATGATATACAGAGTCATGGACACATTCACATCCAGCTTTTTCTTAAGCACCAGGGCAGGAATGTCCATGCCCCCTGTGGAGGCTCCTGCCCGCATCACTATACCGATCCCCCCGCCTATGAGCAGCCCCGCATAGAGCACTGCCACCAGCTTCTCTTCCAGCACAAAGCCGCCAAATCCGCTTCCCTCCATCACCCCCAGCAAAACCGGGTAGATAATGGTGCTGAGTACGGTTGTCAGGGCAAACTGTTTACCCAGCACCCATGCCCCCAGCAGAAACATGGCCACGTTAAACACGCTGACAAAAAGGCTGATGGGGATGCCAAGGCTATGGTTCACAAACAGGGCCAGTCCCGTGGTTCCTCCTGTAATGAGTCCGTTCGGCACAATGAACAGCACCACTGCTGCCGCATACATCATATTTCCCACCAAAATTTCTCCCAGACTGAATACAATCTTAGCCGTCGTTTTTTTCTTTTCCATGATTTTAGTCCTTTCTCACTGCACCGGAATGAATTCCCAAATTAAAAGACGGCAGATTTCTCTGCCGTCCTGATGTCTCAAATCTTCTATATATAAACACCCGGTTCCGCCGGGGCCTTCTTCTGTATGCTTTCAGTACCATCATGTTCTGCGCGCTCTCTGTTTCGTATAATGAATCCTGCATTTTATGGTAGCATGTTTCCCCAAACCTGTCAAGAGCCCCTTCCATCCGTCCATCCCATGTGCTAAACTGTAAGTATAAGAAGCCATGTAAGAAGCGCTCAATAGAAGGAGGTATACCTATGAAAAAACTGATTCGCTGCGCCAACCAGTACATCTGGGAGTCCGACTGGAAGACCATCGGACTGTTAAAATTCTGTCTCCTGTCCCTGGGCATCTGCGTCGGCATGGCAGTGCCGGAGGAAAAGAAAAAGACGGTCCTCAGAGCCGCCTTTCTGTCCTTTGTCATAAGCTATATCCCTCTTATGGCCAAATTCATCCAGATTATATGGTCTGATGAGGGCGACTGGTAGGCTCCCCCGTTCCATGCAGCAGAGGGTCCCGGTTCAGCACCTTCAGATAAATGCCGCAGAGCAGGATTTGCAGCAATGTGGAGGCCGGCGTGGCCAGACCGATTTTAAATAAGGACACCGGAACCAGACGGCTCATGAGATAGGACACCGGTATGCGGACACCGAAGGCTCCCGCGATTCCCTGAAACATGACAAAGGCGGTCCTTCCGCATCCGTTAAAGAAACCTGTCATGCAGAACATGAAGGATACCAGCAGACAGTCAATGGCATAGGCCCGCAGATAATCTGCCGCCGCCAGCACCACCTCCCGGTCCCTGGAGAACACACCAGCCAGCAGATCTCCGTGGAAAAATGAAAAATACGCCAGGAACACGCCCACTCCCAGAGAAGTGAGTATACCATATGCAAGGGCCCGTTTGGCCCGTTCCGGTCTCCTGGCGCCGATATTCTGGGCCACAAAGGCCGACATGGCCTGCCCGTAGGCAGATGGCACCAGCAGCACAAAACCACAGAGTTTTTCAGCCACGCCTACACCGGCCGAAGGAATGACTCCCAGGGTATTGACAATGGCTGATATAACCAGGAAGGATATGGACACCAGCACATCCTGAAAAGCAATGGGGAATCCCAGCTTCACCACCCGGCCGGCCAGCTGCCTGTCATAACGAACGCTCTCCTTGCGAAAAGCAAAGGGGAGCTTCTGTTTTCTGATAATCAGGATTGACAGCACCACGCTGACCGCCTGGGCAAACACCGTGGCTATGGCTGCTCCCGCAGAAGCCATGTGGAATACCCCAACCAACAACAGGTCCCCTGCGATATTCACCAGGCAGGCAATGGACACGGATATGAGGGGAAGCCTGGAATTTCCCAGTCCCCTGAATATGCTTCCCAGCAGATTGTAGGCCACGATAAACAGCGAGCCCGCGGAACAGATTTTCACATACACCGCGGTACTGTCAAATGCCTCTTTCGGCGCCCGCATCCATGCGGTGCAGGGAACTGCCAGAAACTGCATGACCGCAGTCACCGCCAGACCGATGACAGCAAATATCCATATGCTGGCGCCCATAACCCGGCCAGCCTCCTCAGGCTGCCCCTCCCCAATCTTCCTGCCCAAAAGAATGGTGGTTCCCATAGCCAGTCCTACGATGGCCGTGGTTATGGTCTGCATGATCCAGCTGCCCGTGGACACCGCGGACACCTCCGCCGCATGGCTGAACTGCCCCACAATCATCATGTCAACAGCCCCATACATGGTCTGCAAAAACAAAGCCGCCAGCACAGGCAGCGCAAAACCCATAAGAGATGTGAGAATGTTTCCCTCTGTCAAACTGTGCGGTCTGCTCATAATACCCCCTGTCTATCCCCAATTTTACTCTGTCAAATCAGCTTTATCCCCAAAAACATACTGTTTTCGCACAAAAAGCCGGAATCAGCATACCACATAGCCCCCTGGCTGTCAACATTCTGTATAAATACCACATTTATACTTGATAATTTTTATCTACTTTGCTATAATAGTATATAAGAATTGTTACAATTTTAACAATAAGGTGATAACACTATGATGATAACACGCGAATCCGATTATGCAATCCGCATTATCCGCGCCCTGAAGGACGGGGAACTGCTTCCCCTGGAACAGATATGCCAGCGGGAACTGGTGCCGAAACAGTTTGCATACAAGATACTGAAAAAGCTGGAGCGTTCCGGCCTGGTATCCATACGCAGGGGCGCCGGAGGCGGATGTATTCTGAACCGAAGCCTGGCGGATCTGACCCTCCTGGATATCATTAAGGCGGCGGACGAGGAATTTTTTCTTAATCCCTGCCTGGACAGTCAATACCAGTGCGGCTATGCCGCCAGTTTTGACGGCTGCAAAGTTCACTGTGAACTGGCAAGAGTCCAGCGTGTGCTGGAGGAGGAATTGAAACGCACCTCTCTGGACAGGCTCTTTAACAAATCCGGCTGATACATCTATTTTTATTCGCCCCAAAAGTGGATAATTTTTATCCACTTTATGATATTCAAACCTACGCAAACCATATATTTCAACAGGAGGTATCCATCATGAATCATTGTTACAGCTGCACAACCTGTAAAAGCGCAGACAAACCACTGGAATGTTACATAGCAGGTCTTCCCATGGAAACATCCCACCACCGTGTGGAAGGACAGTCCGTCAAATGCGGCTTCGGTCTCCAGGGCGTATGCTGCCGCCTCTGTTCCAACGGCCCCTGCCGTATCACGCCTGAGGCCCCTCACGGAATCTGCGGTGCTTCCGCCGACGTAATCGTGGCCAGGAATTTTCTCCGCGCAGTGGCAGCAGGATCAGGCTGCTATATCCACGTAGTGGAGACCACTGCCCTTAATTTAAAGGAGACCGCACTTTCCGGCGGAGCCTTAAAAGGGATGAATGCCCTGGAACATCTCTGCCAGCTATTCACAATCCCCCAGGGCGACCCACACACCCGCGCCGCAGCCGTGGCCCAGGCAGTCCTGGACGATTTGTACCTTCCCGACTACACTCCCATGAAGCTCCAGCAGAAGCTGTCATACGCTCCCCGTCTGGCCAAGTGGAACGAATTAGGAATCCTGCCCGGAGGCGCCAAATCCGAAGTCTGCGCCGGCGTGGTGAAATGTTCCACCAACCTGAACTCGGACCCCACAGACATGCTGCTTCACTGTCTCAAGCTGGGCATTTCCACCGGCGTATACGGTCTGATGCTGACCAACCTGCTGAATGACGTCATGCTGGGCGAGCCCGAAATCACCCCTGCCCCGGTTGGCCTTGGGGTGATTGACCCGGACTACATCAATATCATGATTACCGGACATCAGCACTCCATCTTCGTCCATCTCCAGGAACAGCTTAAGAAGCCGGAGGTCCAGGAGCTGGCAAAGGCAGCAGGGGCCAGGGGATTCCGGCTGGTGGGATGCACCTGTGTGGGCCAGGACCTGCAGCTTCGGGGCGTTCATTACCAGGACATCTTCAGCGGCCACGCAGGCAACAACTACACCAGCGAGGCTGTCCTGGCCACCGGTGCCATCGACGCCGTGCTCAGTGAATTCAACTGTACCCTTCCCGGCATTGAACCCATCTGCGACCGTCTGAACATCCGGCAGATCTGCCTGGATGACGTGGCAAAGAAGCAGAATGCAGCACTGAAACCCTTTGTGTTTGAGGACAGGGCGCGCATCAGCCGGGAAATCCTGGACGAGATACTGGAATCCTACAAAAACCGCAGGGCCCGGGTGCCCTTAAACCTCCTTCCGGAACACGGCAATACCAACACCATCACAGGCGTCAGCGAGGTATCCCTGAAAAAGTTCCTGGGGGGCAGCTGGAAGCCTCTCATCGACCTCATTGCTTCCGGGGATATCAAGGGAATCGCCGGTGTGGTGGGATGCTCCAACCTGACGGCAGGCGGCCATGACGTCCTGACCGTGGAGCTGACCAAAGAACTCATTGCCAGGGATATCCTGGTCCTGACCGCGGGATGTTCCTCAGGCGGCCTGGAAAACTGCGGCCTCATGACCCCGGAGGCAGCCAGCCTGGCAGGTCCAAAGCTTCGGGCAGTCTGTGAGTCCCTGGGCATCCCTCCCGTGCTTAATTTCGGCCCCTGTCTGGCCATCGGGAGACTGGAGATGGTGGCCACGGAACTGGCCCAGGCCCTTAACGTGGACATTCCCCAGCTTCCCCTGGTGCTCTCGGCCGCCCAGTGGCTGGAGGAACAGGCGCTGGCAGACGGCGCCTTCGGACTGGCCCTGGGTCTTCCCCTTCACCTGGGACTTCCCCCCTTTATCACAGGCAGCAGACTGGTGACAAAGATCCTCACAGAGGACATGAAGGCCCTTACCGGCGGACAGGTCATTGTAAACAGCCATGCAGGTGAATCCGCGGACATACTGGAACAAATCATCATGGACAAACGACAGGCACTGAATATATAGGAGGGCGGCTATGAAACGGATATGGATTGACGCCGGCAGGTGCGATGGCTGCCTGAACTGCACACTTGCCTGCATGAATGCCCACAGGGCAGATAAAGGCAGCATATATGATTTGGATCTGACAGATCCTGCCAACGAAAGCCGCAACTTCATCCGCCGGCAGCCGGACGGTTCCTACCGCCCCATTTTCTGCCGCCACTGTGATGAACCGGAATGTGTGAATTCCTGCATGAGCGGCGCCCTTTCAAAGAACCGGGAAACAGGAATCGTGGAATACGATGAAAAACAGTGCGCCGGATGTTTCATGTGTGTAATGAACTGCCCCTTTGGCGTCCTTAAACCCGACAATACAGCCCGCAGCCGCATCATCAAATGTGATTTCTGCAAGGACAGCGGCAGCGAACCCAGCTGTGTAAAGGCATGCCCCAAAAAGGCAATCTGGATTGAGGAGGTGGAGTCATGAGATATGTTATCGCAGGAGCCGGCCCGGCCGGCATCAGCGCAGCCAAGACCCTGCGCCAGCTGGACAGGGACGGTGAAATCGTCCTGGTATCGAAGGATGACCAGGTCCATTCCCGCTGTATGCTTCACAAATACCTGGGCGGTGAGCGGGACGCAGAAGGAATCAGCTTTATTCCGCCCGGTTTCTTTAAACAGAACAACATAACCTGGTGTCCAGGAAAGGCAATGGTCCGGCTGGACTGCGCTGAGAGGCGCATCCTCTTAGATGACGGCACCTTCCTCCCCTATGACCGGCTTCTCCTGGCAACCGGCGCCTATTACCTTCTGCCCCCTGTACCCGGACTTAAGGAGGCTGAAAATGTGTACGGCTTCCGCGATCTGTCCGATGCCCTGGCCATTGACAAGGCCGTAAAACCAGGGGCCAGGGCAGTGATAATCGGCTCCGGCCTGGTGGGTATGGACGCAGCCTATGCCCTTATGGAGCGGGGAATCTCCCCGGTAATCGTGGAGATGGCCGGCCGGATCCTTCCCCTCCAGCTGGATGCCGAAGCTGCGTCTGAGTACCAGAGACTCTTTGAACACCACGGATGCAGCTTCCGGCTGGCAGCCAGGGCAAGCCGGACCCGTCTGGATTCCCGGGGCAATGTAAGCGCCCTGGTTCTGGAGGACGGCGAAGAACTGGCCTGTGACTTCATCATTGCGGCGGCAGGCGTACGCCCGGAAATCCGTTTCCTGGAGCATTGCAGCGTGGAGACGGGCAGGGCCGTCACAGTGGACCAGTATCTCTCTACCTCTGTTCCCGGAGTCTACGGGGCCGGGGATGTGTGCGGCCTGTCCGGTATATGGCCCAACGCCATGAAGCAGGGAGCCGTGGCTGCCAAAAACATGTACGGCATCCCCACTCCCTACGAGGACACATATGCCATGAAGAACACCATGAACTTCTTCGGCCTGCCGGCCCTTTGCATTGGCGACATCAACCGCCTGGACAGCCACACTCTGGTCATAACAGAGGAGGACAGCCAAAACTACAGAAAGGCCCTGGTGGAGGACGGCATACTGAAAAGCATACTGATGGTGGGAAATATATCAGGCAGCGGTATTTACCAGTATCTGATAAAAAACCAGATAAAACTACCGTCTGCCGACCGGAGCATCTTCAGGCTGTCATTTGCCGACTTCTATGGATTTGACACGTCAAAGGGATCCTATACATGGGACACGGACCTGTGCTGCGGTTAAGTTTCATTCCAGATATCACAAAACCCCCGGAAGATACATCTTCCGGGGGAATTTTACTGTTTGGGCACAATATCAATTCAGATATATTATTTTATGATTTTAGCGTATAAGCTTGCCGAAATTATTCAACGATGCTTACAACTCTACCAGAACCAACGGTTCTTCCGCCTTCACGATACTTTAATCCCGTTTTATCTCATATTTTTTATGGTTTTCTCTCCAAAATACAGTGAAAAACAGCTGAATTGCACCACCTATTTTGATTTGCCTGATTTCTTGGCACCGTTTTGGCACCGGAGAATACTCAAACCGATTCTCTTCTGTAGATACTAGATACTTCTCTACCAACTTTATATTGCACCGGTAATTTTTAACTGTTATAATCGAAACATGGGTGCTACCATAACGGTAGGCGGTTAGTCCTTCTCCAGAGGGACTGTGACCCTCTGATTACATAGAAACCTGTAAAGGAATCCAATGATCTCTCGGAATCTTGAGTGATCATGCCAGCAAAACTCTGGCATTGAAC
>NZ_JAJCHK010000119.1:0-319 GCF_020554465.1 Enterocloster sp. 210928-DFI.2.20 | reverse complement strand
ATTGGAAGTTTGAGTGCCCTATGTGCGGACATATTGCATCAATCAGGGATTTTAAGGAGGCTGGAGCCAAAGGACCAAACTGTGCCTGCCAGGAGTGTATTGGAAGATATACGGGAAAGGGGTCTCCGAAAGCGGGAGATACGTCTGGCTGCAACTGGGCGGCTTATGGACTCTTTGGTATTCCGAATGGGAAGGGGATTATTGTCCTGGATGAGGAAGGAATCGGGACGGAGTGTTTTGCATTTGCAGGACAGGAGGTGTAGCCATGCCAGGGAAACATACGAAGCTCTTTAAACGCATATTCCATGGTGATTTCCGT
>NZ_JAJCHK010000118.1:0-348 GCF_020554465.1 Enterocloster sp. 210928-DFI.2.20 | reverse complement strand
AAATTCCCTCTGCTGCTGACGATACGCTTCCATCTGGCAGATATCATAAAACCACTCTTTCATGCGGTGTGCCAGACGCAGATCCTCGCTATAGTGAAGCATTAAATCACAGGCCTGTTTGTTCTCATCCTTCAGCTTTTTATAGCGGGTCAGAATGAGTTTCCGGCTGCGTTTATAATACTTACGCAGAGAAACCGGCATGGACCGCTGCAGCCGTTTGCGTACATTTTCAATCGCCCATGTCACCTGCCGGATGAAATGATATTTATCCACGATGATTGTAGCGTTTGGAAAGAAGGTCTGTGCAAGTTCGGTGTAGGGGCGCCACATATCGCAGACGAAGAACTT
>NZ_JAJCHK010000117.1:0-350 GCF_020554465.1 Enterocloster sp. 210928-DFI.2.20 | reverse complement strand
CCCTGATTGATGCAATATGTCCGCACATAGGGCACTCAAACTTCCAATCCATGTAATTCCTACCGAAACGTCTTGTCCCTTCCTGTCTCCATTTCTGGATTGTCATTATCTTATGTGTGGCATCCTCAATGACCTTGGTCGCTCCTGTGTGTAACTTAATTGTCCGTTTCATCTCCGCTCTCCTCTCTTTTACTGTTCTATCCTATGGCTCCGGCGCACTATCTCCTCATGGTATTTCTTTGCGTCCTCCGCCTTCCGGTCCCATAAGGCCCACATGCAATGCAGGACCCCCAGGAGGTAGGACTGGGCAAGGGCCGCATCCGCCCAGGACTTTTCATCCAGATAATCCT
>NZ_JAJCHK010000116.1:0-382 GCF_020554465.1 Enterocloster sp. 210928-DFI.2.20 | reverse complement strand
GTAAGAAGAAATCTGGTTATCAGAAGGCCTATTTTTTACCACTAGTAGTAGGGGGGATATTTTCTTTAGAAGGGGATGGTACGGGGATGAGAAACTGGTTAATCCATTTATGTGTAAAGAAAAACATAAGTCCATCCCAGACAACTCATTGAAATTGTCCATTCATGAGAGGGGAATGTATGAGTACAGGGGAGGTTGCTCCAACGAAGTTATCTGAAGAATTCGCATGATGGAAGAAAACATCTGCCCATCAACAACAGTAAAATATTATGTATTTTCATTGGGATTTTCAGGAGGGCATTGTGTATAATCCTGAAAATTAAATTTGTTGGTTATCAGTAGGCCTATTTTTCGGCTTTTAAATAGTAGAGGGGTATTTTTT
>NZ_JAJCHK010000115.1:0-384 GCF_020554465.1 Enterocloster sp. 210928-DFI.2.20 | reverse complement strand
CACCTCCCCTGAAAGGCTGTATCGTTATACCTTTCAGTGCCATTTTAACATATATAAAGACCTTAAGAAAGGGGAAGATTGAAATGCCGGAAATAAAAATCATCCCGCAGAAATTTTCATTTGAGAAACCATCTATAATAGACGCTCGCGGGAATATAAAATCATCGGGAATAAGGATTACTATTGAACTGGATGCATTCAAGGCTGACAGGCAGATGGTAAAAAAGAACTTAGAGTTTATGTTTGCTGAAGTCCTTGATTATTTTGAAACAGATGAAGAGGAGAAGGAACAGAAAGAGGACTGGAAGCATAAAGCACTGTTATACCTGGAAGATTTATGGGTGGACGAGAACGAACGTATCAATGAATACACCTTGGAAGGGA
>NZ_JAJCHK010000114.1:0-394 GCF_020554465.1 Enterocloster sp. 210928-DFI.2.20 | reverse complement strand
GATTTGTTAAAATCCCGCCCCAATTCTATGAAAAGGGCCCTTTTTATGTTTAGTTCCAGGTTTTACTGATTTTGGGCATGCCAAATAAGCCTCCGCATTACCGACCTTTTTATCCTATGATGTACAGTGAAGTATCCGGGTTCGGAACCGTTTGAAATTCCGGATTCCGTAGCTGCTCCGTTTTAATACCTTTATCTTGTTGTTAAATCCTTCTGTGGGACCATTTGTCAATCCGTATTTAAAGGCATTCAGGATTTCTTTTCGCCAGGCCCTGTAGGTCTTAGCACAGTCCTCAAATTCCTTGATCCCACAGCTCTGTGCATTCGCAATCCAGTCATCAAATTCCCTCTGCTGCTGACGATACGCTTCCATCTGGCAGATATCATAAAACCAC
>NZ_JAJCHK010000113.1:0-403 GCF_020554465.1 Enterocloster sp. 210928-DFI.2.20 | reverse complement strand
AAAATAGGCCTTCTGATAACCAGATTTCTTCTTACGATTTTCTTAAGATGCACAATTTCGGCATACAACCCGGCTTGCCAATTACATTTCCAGAAAAGATTCCCCTGCGACTCATGGTAAAAAACAGCCCTTTGATAGCCAAGATTAATGCAAAAACTTTTCAAGCCACCTTGAACACTCTTATCATCTGCCCTTTAAAAATATCGGCTGAAAAAAATACCCCCTCACTATTAGTCCAGTTTCAGCCCCCTTTTGATAACCTCAAAAATTCATTTTCGTTAAAAGTGCACATATAACTTTGGTTATTTTTACTCAGTTTGTCACGCCTCAAATGGTTTATATTCTTTCCCTCTGTACTAGATATTCCATTGGGTACTTCTTGGCAGGCCACCATGGGCCAGGG
>NZ_JAJCHK010000112.1:0-411 GCF_020554465.1 Enterocloster sp. 210928-DFI.2.20 | reverse complement strand
CGGTAATCGGTTTCAATGGGATAGCTTACCCCGCCCACGTCAAGGCTGGTTGGCAACTGGCCAATCATTTCCCTATATCCTCCAGATACTTCCTGGACTTTTCCCGATTCTTCCTGGCATACTCCTCGACAGCAGGCTTCATCAGCACAAGTAGGCCCTCCAGCACCCCTTCATACAGATATTTCTGGCCAACAATGCAGAGCGGGGACTGACCGGCAAATATCGTGTCATATACATCCGATAGGAAGATGCCATTGAACGCCTTACGCATTTCTCTGGAAAACTCAGCCACGTATGCACCGTCCCTTTCCATATCGCTTTTTGGGGTTCCGTCCGGATTCAGTTCAATCCCCTCCGGGGGACTGTAATCCTTAAAATGTCTCTGTACATCCAGCACACGGTTGATGATTT
>NZ_JAJCHK010000111.1:0-418 GCF_020554465.1 Enterocloster sp. 210928-DFI.2.20 | reverse complement strand
TGAAAAATGGCAAAAAGCCAACCTTAAGCCAGAAAAAGGAGATGAAACTTCATGGTCTGCAGCCAGAGAACTGGCTGGTGATAAAGGATACCAGGGAGTTTTTGGAAGTGGTAAGCAGAATGGAACTTAAGCGGATTGGAACAGACAGGAAACGGACCAGAAGATTATACAGGAGTGAGTAAGATGGCAGATGTAAAGACAAGGGAGCTTGGAAAGATTGTCAAGAAGCGTCTGATTGAATTGGAGATGACCCAGGTCCAGCTGGCAAATATATTGGGTACAAGCCCTCAAGAACTGTGCCGGATGCTGAAAGGAAAGAGGCCTGGGTATAAGTATCGGAAGCAAATGCTGAAAATTCTCAAAATAAATGAGAATGATGTGGCATAGGGGGCTGGATATGGACTTGCATAAAAGAAGA
>NZ_JAJCHK010000110.1:0-432 GCF_020554465.1 Enterocloster sp. 210928-DFI.2.20 | reverse complement strand
CCTGGATGACCTTAAGACCAGTGTGGTGGAAGTACATCTGTGGGAACCAGTTGAATCAGCGGAAGGTACCTATGTGGCGTATAAGGAAGATGCAATCATTGAAGTGTCCAGCTATGGCGGAGATACCACTGGGTATCAGATTCCATTTAATGTGCACCACACTGGAAACAGGGTTAAGGGTAAGTTTGTACTTGCTACAAAGACGTTTACAGCAGATGCATGAAGAACGGAGCCAGCGGCGGCTGTGCCGCTGGCAGAAGTCAAAGAGGAGGTAAAACCTGATGGCAAAAAAAATGAAGAGCCTGTTGTTTGATGATGGCTATGAGAGCTTCACGGTAAATGACGACCCGACGCGGATTATCCGGTTCAACCCGGCAGACCCGGAAATCATCAACCGTGTGCTGGATGTACAGAGACATTTTAAGGATTACA